>CAZYLX010000519.1:0-3273 GCA_964648595.1 uncultured Acidimicrobiaceae bacterium | reverse complement strand
GTTTTTATGTCCTGTCTTCGCGTCTTCGCGTTTCGACAACAAGCCGCTGCGATTCGAGCAACCCCACCAGACGAGTGGCTCAACGGTGGCAGCGCTCCGATGCTCGTGATCGTTGGCTTGGACGACATCGTTGCGCCGCCGGAGAACGGGCTTCGCCTTGCGGAGAGCCGACCGAACACATGGCTGGTCGGGCTTCCCGATTGTGGTCACAGCATGCTCGACGAGCAGCCGGACTCGATCATGCGGTCGTTGACGGGGTTTCTCCGGCATCAACACCTGTAGCGAAAGTGACTTCAGGGACATTGGGCCCTAGGAGACTGCTGAGTAATCGGGTTGTTGGCCCGGCGTAGCCGGGTGGCGGGGTCGGGACGGAGTCCCGGCGCTGTCGGGTTGGTGGTGTCGCTGGTTCTGGAGTCGAGCAGGAGGGCGAGTTCCCGCTTGTTCAGGCGATGTTCCAGGCGGTGCCGTTGTGGCTGAGCCCAAGATTGATCGCCCGCCGCAAGTTGATCGCCGCGACCCGGAGTGTGAGTGCGAGTTTGTTCGCTTCGACACCACGAAACCGGACACGCCGATGATTGTTGGCGACCAGGTGAGCGACACCACGCTCAACGTGTGGCCGGTGTTGTTTGTAATCAGCGACGAGCTGTTCATTGTCTCGCCAACCCTGCCGGTTCGCCGCCAACAACCGGTCGTGCTTCGTGACGTGCACGGTCTTGCCGCTGGCTGCTGCGGTGCAACGATGCCGGACTGGGCATCCACGACACTTCACACCGAACGTGGCGTAACCGTTGACACTGATGTGTTTGGTCACACCGTTGGGGCAGGTGACTGTTCGAGCGTCGTAGTCGAAAACGAAATCATCTCGAACGAACTGGTCATGACCGAGCCGAGGATTCTTCGGCACAGACCACGGTTTGATGACCGGCTGATGCCCACCGGCTTCGAGCTCGGCGAGGGTGTCACCGGACCCGTAAGCCGAATCAACCAACACCTCCAAACCCGCTGACTCCTCCGCGAGGAGGCCGACTCCGGCCGGTCCGTCACCAGCGTTCGCTGGGGTGAGGTCACACGCGGTGATGATCCCGGTGTCTGGTTCAACAGCGATGTGAGCTTTGTAGCCATCGCGATACACCGACCTCGATTTGTGCATATGACGCGACTCAGGATCAACCGTCGACACGATCCGATGCTTCGCGACGCCACGCTCGATCCGCCACGACCCGTCCGGCCCGTCCGGCCCGTCAGGATCAGGTTCGACATCCTGGCCAGCCACCAACGCCAACAACCCAACCAGCTGGGACTGGTTGGCATCCAGTTCGACATCGTCGACGGCATCCAGAATCGTGATCGCATCGTTGACGAGGCGGGACACGAGATCGTCGCGGGCCGCCGGGTCGTTCCAAGCACACACCGGCTTGGCTGCGGTGTCGTAATCATCACCGACCAGCTCGACCGAAGCGGCGGCGGGGACTGCTTGGCGGACACGTCGGATCATCGACGACAACTGCGTCACCGTGTCCTGAGTCGCGACCGCGTCATCCAACAACGTCGAATCCAACGCCCGCCTCGCCTTGCCGGCCAGCAGACCGGTCTCAGCGATCACTTCGCGAACGACGTCGAAGATCCGCTCCGGAGCGTCTGAGGCCCGCAACTTGTTGCGCCACAACGTCAACACCGTTGGATGAAAACCCTCATCATCCAACGCCAACCCGCAAGCGACTTTCCAACGAATATCGGTCACCAACGCCCGCAACGCGTCACGATCAGACAAACCCTCCAACGCTTGCAACACCAAGACCGTCGCGATCACATCAGCCGGGACCGAAGGCCGTCCACGCCGACTTGGGAACAGGTCCGCGAACAACTCGTCACCGAACAGGCGCAACCGATGTTCAGCCAGAAACCCGTGGACCGTGTCTGGCGGCACCAAATGCCCAACCAACGCCGCTGCGTCCAACAACTCACGATCCGGATCCGACTGGCCCTGCATGAGACACAGTCTTTTACATCCGCACCGAAGTCGCGAGCCTTTCAACCAAAGAATTACTCAGCAGTCTCCTAGTCACCACTGATGGATTCCTGCAGAGTGACCTCATGGACATGAACGAAATGCAGACTCGCGCGCAGGCGCTGACGCGGGACGTGACTCTCGGGTACGACCAGAAGGTCCGGATGCTCGCGGCACTTGCCACCGAGGCGTTGCCCTACCCCGACCTGTCCGAGGCCTGCCGCGAGGCGCTCGACAAGCGAGTGATCTGTGACATGTTCGAGGGGCACGCCCCCTACACGCCCCGCTACGTGCTTCCCGACTACGAACAGGCGCTCACCCAGGGCATCGAGTTCCTCGAACTCGACCCACCAACCGATCTCGACGACGCGCTCGCGTTCCTACAAATCATGTATGCCCACGTGCCAAGCGTGACGACCTACCCGGTCTATCTCGGCGACCTCGACACATTGCTGGCGCCGTACGTCGACGACGACCTCACCGATGAGGAACTCGATCGCAAACTCCGGCGGTTCTGGATCGACATGGACCGGATGGTTCCAGACGCCTTCGCCCACCTCGACCTCGGCCCCGATGACAGCCGGCTGGTCCGCTCCATGCTGCGAGTCGAGCGCAGTCTCCGTCAGGTCGTTCCCAACATCACGTTGAAGGTCGACCCGGATCGCACCCCAGACTCGTTGATCGAGGAAGCCGTTCGCACGGTGTTCGAGACCGGCAAGCCTCACTTCGTCAATCATCCGATGATGGTCAGCGACCATGGCGAGGGCTACGCGGCAGTGAGTTGCTACAACTCGCTCAAGATCGGTGGCGGTGCTCACACGCTTGCCCGGCTGAACCTCAAGGAAGTCGCCCTTCGCCACAACGGAAGCCTCGACGACTTCTTGTCCGAGACACTCCCCCACTACGTGGAGCTCAACGCCGAACTGGCCGAGGCTCGAATCCGTTCCCTCGTCGAAGACCAACGATTCTTCGAATCACACTGGCTCTCGACCGAGGGCCTCATCGACATCGACCGATTCTCAGCGATGTTCGGTGTCTTCGGCCTGGCCGAGTGCGTCAACTTGCTCATGGAGTATCAGGGCCTCGACCGTGACGGCGAGGCCCGCTACGGCCATGACCTCATCTCACGCATTGAGCACTCCAACGCTTCCCCCGCCGGCCTCAACGATCTGCAGAGCGCGATCGTGCGGCAGGTCAATGACATGCTCCTGCGCGCCGTGGCCGAGGCGGCGGTCTCGGTCAACGATGTATTCGAGGTCGTCGTG
>CAZYLX010000518.1:0-3275 GCA_964648595.1 uncultured Acidimicrobiaceae bacterium | reverse complement strand
CTCAACAACGTCTTCTACTTCCTGGTGATGAACGCCCAGCGTTTCGTCTTCGGCTGGTTCGTCCTCGATGGCCTCGACGGAAACGAGCAGGATCAGGCACTGGCAGTCTTTGCCTTCGGCATCCCGGCGATCTTCATCGTGCTCCACGCCGGCGTCTGGGCCGACCGCCACGACCGGCGTCGCCTCCTCATGGGCTCGCAGATCGGCTCGCTCATTGCGATGGCCGCGTTCGCTGTCCTCCTCGAACTCGACCGCCTCACCTTCAACTGGGTGTTGGTCCTTGCCGTCTTTGCCGGGGTGGCAGCTGCGGTTGGGCAGCCGGTTCGATCCGCTCTGGTGCCGGCACTCGTTCGCCGCGAGCAACTCTTCAGCGCGATCGCCATCACGGCGCTGGCGATGACGATGTCGATGATCCTCGGTCCTGTGGTCAGCGAGGCTGTGGGCGACGCGTTCGGCTTCGCCGCAGCCTTCTGGTTCCTGGCTAGTTTGCTGGCCGTCGGCCTGGTGTTCCTCGTTCCCCTTCGAGTACCCGACCATGTCGAGGATGCTGCTGATGGCGCGGCCGGGAGCAGTCGGGACTCCGTCGCCCGTCAGACGGCCGAGGCGTTCCGCCACGTGCTCGCCGACCCCTCCCTCAAGAAGTTGTTCCTTCTGCTGACCGTCGCCGGCCTCACGGTCAACCCGGCGGTGATGGTGACCCTCCAAGCCTTCGTGAAGGAAGATTTGGGCAAGGAAGCGGGCGATGCCGCGCCGCTTCTGGCCCTCATGGGCGTCGGTATCGCCATCTCGTCGGTCATCGTGATGCGCAAGGGCGACATGGCCAACAAGGGCGCCGCCTTCCAACGGGCACTGATGACCGGCTCCACCATGACCTTCCTGATGGGGCGAGTCACCGAGTACTGGATGCTGCTCCCGCTCGTCACGATCATGGGCCTGGCCGGTGGCTTCTACATCACCATGAATCAAGGCTTGATCCAGGCCAACACGCCGCAGCGGCTGATGGGCCGCGTCATGGCGCTCTACACACTCATCCAAGTCGGCCTGCTCCCGATCGGTTCCTTGATGATCGGCCTGATCTCGTCGTCGATCGGGATCGGCAACACGATCTCGATCGTTGCTGCGGTCTGTCTGGCGACGGGTGTTGTCGTCTACACGACCGACGTCGAGTTCAGGAAGCTCTCGTAGCGTCCGCTCGACCTTCGGCAAGGGCGAGCAGGGCGGCCGCATGCAGTTCTTCATTTGCGGCAGCGACGATCCAGCCTCCCGCCAGCGGGGTCCCACCATCGACCGTCGTGACCACACCGCCGGCGCCCTCGATGATCGGGATCAACGGGACGATGTCGTAGGGCTGCAGACCCTTCTCGATCACGAGGTCGCCAAATCCTGAGGCCAGGAAGCCGTAGTTGGCACAGTCGCCGTCGTACCGGGATTGCTGGACCTGGCGCTCGACCGATGCGAAGGCCCAGCGCTCCTCGCGGGTGCGGAACATGCCAGGGTGCGTACAGAGCAACACCGCGTCACCGAGGTTCACGATCGAGCGAGTCCGCTCGATTCTCGTCGCCCCGGCAGCCGTCATGATCGTCTGCCCGGCGAATCCGACGTGGGTGACACCGAGAACGGGCTGGTGCATCCAGCCAGCAATCGGGACACCGGCGACCGACACCCCAACGAGGCTCCCCCACATGGGGCGCCCCGTGACGAAGGCTCGAGTGCCATCGATTGGATCGATGATCCACTCGACGTCGGCGGTTCCATCGTGACGGGCTGCTTCCTCGCCGACGATCGAGTGATCGGGGAACCGATCGAGAATCGCTTTCCGGAAGCGCTCCTCGATTGTTCGGTCGGCGACCGTGACCGGATCGAAACCCGTCGCTGCCTTGTTGCTGATCTCCAGCGGGGTGCCGAACCACTCGAGCGCACCGGCGCTGATCGAGATGAAGGTCGCCGTCAGCTCATCAACGGTTGCCTGATCGAGAAACGCCGTGCTCGCCTCATGACCACTCGCTCCGTCGGGGCCAGCAGCGCTGCCGGTGTTGGTCACGGCTGAGCCGACACGGAGTCGAACTCGTCATAGAGCGACTCTGCGTCGAGCGCGACGACGAGACCCTCACCGATCCTTGCTGCGGCTGCCTTCACGTGTTCTTCGAAACGAGTCGCTGACACGCCGGGGAACCGATAGGCCGGCCCGTGCAGATGCACGGCGCCGATCACATCACCCATTCCCGTGATGATCGGGGCAGCGACGGCATTGATGCCCGCCTCCAACTCCTCCAGCGTCCACGCAACACCGGCGTCTCGCACGCGGTCGAGTCGGTGACGCACCAACGCGGGATCGGCGACCGATGCGTTGGTCGGTTGCTCCAACTCGCGCTCGAGGAAGCCGTTGACCGCATCGGCCGGCCATTGCGCCAAGACCACGACGCCCGAGGCGACGACATGCATCGGTAGCCGACTTCCCACCCAGTCCTGGACTTGGACCGCTTGTTGGCTGTCGACCTGGTCCAGGTAATGCATCGTGTAACCGGCAGCGACGGAGAGACCCGCCGCTTCGTCACACGTCTGGGCCAACCACTCGAGCTCCGGACGAGCCAGCGCCTTCAGGTTCTCCGACGAATCAGCGGTCGACGCCATCGTCAGGATCGAGGGCCCGATCCGGTACACGCCGAGATCGTCGCTGCGTTCCACCGCACCCAGTCCCTCGAGTGTGCCGAGAAGCCGAGACGTGGTGCTCACCGGCAGGTCGACGCGCCGAGCCAATTCGGTCAGGCTCGACGGAGAGGACCCGATCGCCTCGAGGAGCCGGAAGGCCCTGCCGACGCTCTGTACCCCACCGCTCTGGCCCGCCGTTGCCTGCTCAGATCCAGTCATCGAAGGCCCACGCAGGGCCTGCTTGTAACGGTGTTGCAGTTGTCGAAGGTGAGACGCATCCTGGACCCCTTGAGGCGGTGAGACTTCCATGATACGGTTTCCTTCCACATCTTGGAAGTCCCAATCGGACATCGGTTCCAAGGTCAGCTTGCCGGGTACCTACCTGCTCGATGGTTCGGAGTGTCTTGATGACCGATGTCTCCCCTGACGACGATGGCGAGATCGACCTCGCTGCGCTCAGTGATGAAGAGCTCGTCGCACAGATGCACGATGATCTGTACGACGGCCTCGGTGAAGAGATCGTCGAGGGCACGAACATCCTGCTCGGGCGCGGATGGGGCCCGGACAAGACGCTCAACGACGCACTCGTCGAAGGCATGCGCATCGTCGGCATCGACTTCCGCGAC
>CAZYLX010000517.1:0-3296 GCA_964648595.1 uncultured Acidimicrobiaceae bacterium | reverse complement strand
CCGCCGCCGGGGGTTCCCGACTGCGCTGGGTTAGCGCCGTAGCCGATGGCCTCGTTGTGTGTGAAGCGGCTGTTGATCACGGTCATCGAGACACCAATGCTGCTGAGACCAGCACCGTTCGAGCACACATTGCCCTGGCCCGGCCCGCCTCCGAAGGTGCTGTTCACGACATAGACCGGCAGCCCGTTGTATTGACTGAGCACGCGGACAGCGGCACCACCAACATCGGGGCCGACGTCATCGCAACGGTTGCGGGTGAAGATCGAATTGACGATCTTGAGCCGGCCTCCTCGCACGAAGATCGCTCCACCACCACCGCCTTCTTCGGTCTCGCCGATCGAGCTGCCATCAACGAACCCGATGTTCTGAACAGTGAGTCGCGGATGATCCTGGTTCTGACAATGCGACGTGGTCCACACCTGGGCGGGGTCACACGTGTTCATGTAGAGAACCCGTCGTTCGCCGCCGCCAGAAAGCGTTACCAGGCCGCCACCGTCGATCACCACATCGGGATCGGCGTTGTTGAACACCTTCGCCGTCTCGCTCATCACGATCGTGACGGGCTCAGATCCGCAGTTGAAACGGATGATGCCTCCCTGGGCAACAGCCGCGACCACGGCCTCTGACGTACAACTCGCTGGTGAACCTGAGCCGATCAGATGGTCTGGGTCCGACGTGTTGACGGCCTGCGCTTCCTGGGGAACCGCAGCGCCACCGTTTGGGTTCCCGACTTCACCGGGATCCGGCGATGGTGGGACCGGCCGAGGCCCATAGAGACCCGTGGCACCTTTGTATTCGGGCGAGTCGGAGAAGGCCAGCATCACGCCGCCACGGTCGGACGCACCTGACGCCAGCTGCGCGGTCCAATGCGACAATCCGCCGGCATCAGGCGAACGCTCGAGCACATTCTGGTAGACCAGTTCGACAAACGCACGATCGCCGAGCGGTCCATACAGATCGACGAACTCTGGCGACCGAGCGAACGAGGCGGAAACTGCGGCGAGCGAAAACCCTCGATCGACCTCAGCGTTCCAAAAGGCAAGCCCGCCGGCATCGGGGTCACGGCCGAAGTAGGCGAGATAGAGGCGCTCGACAGATCGTCCGTCGGACCCACGCGGTGGCAGGCCGATCACACCTGACGAATCCTTGAATTCCCGCGAATCGGAGAACGCCAACATGACATCGCCGCGGCTGACGCGACCGCCACTGAGCTGCGACGTCCAGTGAGCGAACCCGCCCTCGTCCGTGCTGCGATCGAGCACGTTCGCGTACACCAGCTCGACGAACCCGATGTTGTCGAGTGCGCCATACGCCGCGACGAACTCCGGTGAACGAGCAAACTGCTCCGAGATCGCCCGCAAACTCAGGCCAGCAGCCAACTGGCTCCCCCAGAACGCGGCACCAGCAGCGTCCGGTGTCCGTTCGAAATAGGCCAGGTAGAGACGGTCGACACTCCGATCATCGGGGCCAGTCACAGCAACGGGAGCGGCAGCCGACGCCACTGGCAAGGCCGCGATGGGCGCGACCAACCCGAAAACCAGGGCAACAGCAAGCAAGAGTGGGCGCCAGGATCGATTGGCCATGCCCTTGGACTCGACCCAACGGCACAGATTCTTGAGCCGGGGCGGCAGAGCGTTCATTTTCGATCGAGATTTCCTCCGCACCAACCCGTTCGTGCGTCCGATCGAGAATCGCTCACATCGTGCTCCCCGAGCGGTCACGGCTGAGTGAAAGGGGCCAAACGGCCCACCAGCGATAGGTCACGCGGCCCAGGGCGAATGAGCCGAATGGTCCCTCATACCACCTTGTGGGTGGCCGATGGGCGAGCGACCGGCGGCCCCAACAATCCAGGCGGAAGACGTGGCAATTTCTGAATCCAACGGCGTGCACTCTGTGCGAGCAAGGCTCTTGGCCGCGTTCGTTCTGCTCGCTGCGACGCTGTTGGCCATCCCGGCCTCGGTCACGCCCGCGGCTGCGCAGGTGTGTCCCTCAGGGACGACGCTCGGCAACGCCGCATGGGGAACCGCCGGAACGATGGTCTGGCAGAACTCCGCGGCCAACCAAGTGTCCGGTACCTCGCAGACCTACAACGACATCGCGGGAGCAGTCGACCTCACGGTGTCCTACACGGACCCCGACAACGTCAACGAAGATCTCGACAACCCATATCTCAACTATGTCACCGGCGACAGCTGGGACGGGCCGGTCTACACCAGAACAAACGGAACGTACGGTTCGGCCTACTTCACGATCGTGATGAACTCGTTGCGCTCCGACCAAGTCGTCGACTGGAACTTCTCGTTCAACAAGCCGGTGTTCGTCCCTGACTTCAGCGTCAGCGACATCGACTGGGCCGGCTACGGCTACAACAGCAGCGGCGTCGGAATGCCCCACGAATCGTTCCAGGACGAGGTGGTTCTCGCCGGCCAACGGGGCGGCAACACCATCGCCTTCACGGCCACGGGTGGCTCAGGCATCACCGACCTCGGTGGAGGCCAACTCGTCGGCGGTCCGTATGCAGCCGGTGTCAATGGCAACGTTGGGCCAGCGGATGCCGCGGGCACGGCACAGCTCTCCCCCGTCGGCCCTGTGACGTCGTTCAACATGCAGTACTCGAACGGCCCAGACGACGCCGCAGCCGACGCCCTGGACAGCTCGCCTCCTTCACCGATCCCCGCCAATTCGCCCGGCGTGTCGAACAACCACGCTGTCGCCATCAACGGGTTCACCGTCTGCGCCGGCAACCTGCGTTTCGGCGACTTCGTGTGGGCCGATGTCGACGGCGACGGCATACAGGACCCGAACGAGCCGGGTATCGCCGGCGTCACGGTGTCGATCAGCGACCCCGACGGCAACCTGATCGAGACGCAGGTCACCGACGCAAACGGCGCCTACGAGTTCGAACAGTTCCCCGGGTTCACCTGGGTGGTCTCCATCGACCCACCCGCCGGCTACACGCCGACCTACGACCGCGACGGTGGCACCCTCACCTCCACGGCCATCAACCCGACGGCCAACGAGTTCGACATCGACTTTGGCCTCCAACCCGATCCAGGTCTGATCTCGGGCTTGGTCCTGTCCGACCGAAACGACAACGGTGTGCTCGACCCAGCTGCGTTCGATGTTCCCCTCGGCGGAGTGACGGTCAACCTGACGGGTACCGATCTTGGCAGCAACACCATCTCGGAGAGCACGACCACAGCGGCAGACGGCACCTACTCGTTCACCGACGTTCCCGCCGTCGACTATCAGGTCGCAGAGATCCAGCCGAGCATCGGGTTCGTCGACGGCACCGA
>CAZYLX010000516.1:0-3317 GCA_964648595.1 uncultured Acidimicrobiaceae bacterium | reverse complement strand
CCGAACCATCGAAGTCCGGGTTGTTTGCCAGGAACGATGCGACGGACGAGCCGATGACCGCTCCGCCGATGATGACCACGTCGTATGAGGTCTGGCGTGGTGCGGCAACGATGGGGGCCAGCCGATGGGGACTGCTCACCGGACATACCCCTGGGCCTGGTCGTTGGCTGCGGCCGCGGGGTCACGTTCGGTAGGGTCGCCGAACCCACCGCCGCCGGGAAGTTCCATGATCAGGCGCCGGTCGGCGGGAATGGTCTGCTTGCCCTTCGTCGCGAACGGCGAGCCATCGTCGAGGTACACCTTGCCTGCCGCTCCGTCCTCGCCCCCGGCTCTGCCGCGAGCCGGGTTCTCGACACGATCGAACATCGCCGAGAACTCGAACAGGTAGCCGTCGGCCGGCCCGATCTCGATGATCTGGCCGAGTCCTCCTCGATACTTGCCGGCGCCACCGCTGTTCTCTCGAATCTCCTTGCGCCAGATGATGATCGGGCCGACCTGCTCGGTTGCCTCGGCGCTCATGGTCATGACGCCAGAAGGAAAGGCGGTCGCGGTCAAGCCGTCGAGGCTGGGACGAGCGCCAGTTCCACCACTGTTGAACATGAGGAGTTCAACCGGGGGCAGGAATGCGTCCGGCTCGGCCGAGCGGGCGCTGGCTTGGAAGTTCCACAGAGCACCAGCGCCTTCGGCGGGCACGACGTCTGGTAGTGCCGGCGCGATCGCCCCGAGGCAGAGGTCGGTCACGAAGTGGCCGATCACATGACGGACCGACACCGGATCGGGATCTTCACCATTCAGGATCACGCCAACCGGTGCGCTCACCGTGAAGGGGAGCAGCGATGCATAGTTGTTTGGCAGTCCGGGTGCCAGGGCCACCAACATGCCGTAGGTGAAATAGGCCTGGGCATAGACAATGGGAACGTTGATGCCGTAGTCGCTGGTCGGCGAGGTCCCGGTGAAGTCGGCGTGCATGCCATCGTCGGTGACCGTGATTTCGACGGCCAGCGTGATGGTCTCGTTGTAGCCGTCGACGGTCATCTCGTTCCTGTAGACCCCCTTGTCGACCGCCTCGAGCGCGCTCAGGGTTGCCGAACGCGTCCGATCGAAGATGAAATCGGCAAGCGCATCGAGATCGCTCATTGCGAACTCGTCAAGGGTTTCGAGCAGGCGACGTCGTCCGGTCTCGTTGGAGGCCGCCAGGCCATGGATGTCGCCGAGCACTTGATCGGCCTCGCGTACGTTGTTGCGCAGGATGTTGACGAGATCGTTGTTGAGGCGGCCTCGTTCGGCCCACTTCATGATGGGGATACGGATGCCTTCCTCATAGATCTCGCGGCCGTCAGGCCCGTAGCCGCGACCGCCGATGTCGACGACGTGGGCCGTCGAGGCGAAGAATCCGATGAGATCACCACCGATGAAGACCGGTGTGGTGACCGTGATGTCGTGGAGGTGGCCCGTGCCCTTCCACGGGTCGTTCGTGAGGTACACGTCTCCGGGGTAGATGCGCTCGGGGCCGATGTCGTTGATGAAGTGCGGAACGGCGGCTGCCATGGTGTTGACGTGTCCCGGGGTACCGGTGACGGCTTGGGCGACCATGCGACCCTGCCGGTCGAACACGCCGGCGGAGAGGTCGCCTGCTTCTCGGACCGATGTGCTGAACGCCGTGCGAATGAGGGTGACGGCCTGTTCTTCCAGAACCGACACCAGGCGATTCCACATGATCTGGAACTGGACCTGCTTGTTCGTGCTCATCGGACGCTCCCATCGGGGTTGATCATCGTGCGAGTGATCAGCAACGTTCCGTCGGTCTGCATCACTGCACGATGGTGCGAGGCGAGCACCGTCGTGGTTTGGGGTTCGACGATGACGGCCGGTCCGTCCACGACCGAACCAACGCCCAGTTGGTCGCGTTCGACGACTCCGGTCTCGAGATCGCGGCCAGTGACGGGATCGAAGATCGGTCGTGTTGTCGCGTGTTCGGCGACACCGCCCGGCTCAACCAGCTGTAGCTGCGCCGGCCGTTCTTGCACTGACGCAACTCGCACCGACCAGCTGACTGCTTCGATCGCGAGATCGGCGATTGCTCGGCCGAAGAACTCTTCGTACGACTTGGTGAACACTGCGGCCAGTGCGTCAGCCGCGAACTCGTCGAAGTCGCCCGGCTCCAGCCGGACGGGGATCTCCCAGCCTTGGCCCTTGTATCGCATTGACACCTGGCGCTCGACAACAACGTCGGCGTCCGTGCCTTGGCGAACGAAGCTCTCCGCTTCGTCTGCGAGCTCGGCCAGCACCGTGTTGACCGAAGCGAAGTCGAACTGGTCGGTCCGGGTGTAGAAGCTGCGAACGGCTTCGTAGGCAAACGGGGCTCGCAGGAAGCCGATAGCGGAACCAACGCCGGCGCCCGGTGGCACAAAGAGTTCATCGAGGTTGAGCTTGTCCATGAGGCGGGTGGCGTGAAGCGGAGCGCCACCGCCGAAGGCAACCATCGAGAAGCCGGCGAGGTCCTTGCCGTTCTCGACGGCGTGGACGCGTGCGGCGTTGGTCATGTTCTCGTCGACGACCTCGGCGATACCGACCGCTGCGCCGTGATCGTCCATGCCGAGCTGCTGTCCGACGCCGCCTCGGATCGCGTCCGCTGCCCGTTCTGGCGAGAGGGTGATGTCGGTTGCGCCGAAGGTCGATGGGTGCAAACGGCCCAACTCGACGTTGGCGTCGGTGACGGTCGGCTCGAGGCCTCCCAAATCGTACGCGGCGGGTCCGGGTTCGGACCCGGCGCTCTGGGGCCCGATGCGGATCTGGCCGAGCGAATCCACGCTGGCGATGGAACCGCCGCCGGCGCCGATCTCGATCATCTCGATCACGGGGATTGAGATGGGCATACCGCTGCCCTTCTTGAAGCGAGTGGTGCGGGCCACCTCGAACGTCTTTGCCGTTTGAGGTGTGTAGTCCTCGATGAGGGCGATCTTGGCCGTGGTGCCACCCATGTCGTAGGAGAGGACTCGTTTGCGTCCGTATCGGGCAGCAAGATCAGCAGCGAAGATGGCACCACCGGCCGGCCCGGACTCGATGAGGCGGACGGGGAACGCGGCGGCGGTCTCGACGCTGACCAGGCCTCCGCCGGAGTGGATGAGGTAGAGCGGGCAGGTCGCCCCCCGGCTTTTGAGCTCGGCCTGCAACCGGAGCAGATACGAGGCCATCAGCGGTTGGACGTAGGCGTTGGCACAGACGGTGTTGAATCGTTCGAACTCCCGCATCTGTGGCGAGACTTCGGAACTGATCGACACGGCTACGTCGGGCAGGCTCGCCCGATCCTGCAGGCC
>CAZYLX010000515.1:0-3318 GCA_964648595.1 uncultured Acidimicrobiaceae bacterium | reverse complement strand
GAGATAGCGGGCACGGGTCTTACCGTTTGCCGAGTTGACCGACTCGAGCGACTCGAGCCACTCTGCGGTTTCGTCCGGGTCGATGTCGGGGAGCTGACTCAGGAAGCCGTCGATCGTCATCTCCCCATTGTGCATGGTTCGGCGCTTCATGCGCGTGATTCGCTAGCTTCGGCGTGGTGACCAATTCGAGTGGCGGCACCGACGTCTACACAGACGGCGCGTGCAAGGGCAATCCGGGACCCGGGGGCTGGGGCTGGGCTGTTCCCGACGGCCCGACAGGCAACGGCGGAGCTCAGCAGACCACGAATCAACGAATGGAGCTCGAGGCCGTCTTGCGGGCCGTCGAGTCGTTGCCCGGTCCGCTGAGGATCCATTCGGACTCGACCTACGTCGTGAACTGTTTCAACGACCGTTGGTACGAGGGCTGGTTGAAGCGCGGGTGGAAGAACTCGCAGAAGAAGCCCGTGGCGAATCAAGATCTTTGGGAGCCGTTGATCGACCACTACCTGCAGCGGGCCGACGAGATCGAGTTCATCTGGGTCAAAGGCCACGCCGGAAACGTCTGGAACGAGCGGGCCGACGAACTCGCCGTCGCCGCTGCTGAGGCCGTCGTTGCAGAAACGCTCGCCAATGCAACAACCACGGCAAACACTGGGGCCGATGCCCCGGGAGGAACATCCCAACCAGTCGCCCCCTGGCCGGCCGGCCGGGCTCTTTGGGTCACCGGCACCACCAGCCTCGATGACAACCAGGCCACGGCGCTCGAACGGGCAATCGAACGCTTGGACCCGGCACACGATCTACTCGTGAGCGGTCTGCGTCGAGGTGCGGAGCTCGTGGCCGCAGAAGCCGCTCGCTCTCGGCGTATCGAGATCGCTGTCGTGCTTCCGTTCGCCGATCCAGCGGCCAGATGGCCAACACTCGAACGAGACCGGTTTGAGTCGGTGCGTTCAGCGGCGAGCTTCGAGATCGTGCTCGATGGCGACCCGACGAGTCCAGGGGTCGCGGTCGCCACAAGGAACCGATGGGTTCTCGATCATGTCATCGGTGTGATCGCGGTTGCAGACGAAGCGGCGAGGTCGGCAGCCGAGGGCGCAGGATTGACAGTCATCCCGATCGAGTGAAGCGACCAGGGCAGCTGGTTGAGTCAGCCGGTCGCGTGCGTTGGCGGTCAGCCAGCTCGAGTGAGTCGGAACGACGCGTACGCGGTGTTGACCTCGCGGCAGATGCGTTCCTTGATCTTCGCAGCGTCCTGATTGGTTTCGCCCGATGGATCGTGCTCCCAAAGGAACTGGAGTCGAGCCTGGCTGATGTCCTTGAGAGAGGCGTCAGCAGTGACACCGAGCAGCTGGAGGAGCCCATCGACGTCGATCCCGAGGGTGCTCGCTCGAGCGCTGTCTGCGGGCTGTTCATCTGGTGACGGTTCGTTCCAGGTGCGCCTCGGCGCGGGGGGAAAGTTTGGTTCGACTTCCGCGAGCGTGATGCCGACCTCGGCCAACTCTGCTTCTGCACTCTGACCTGAGCCCTCGGGGCTGTCGATCGAGCTCGCTTCGCCAGCTCCGAACGGCTCGGCTTGATGTGCGTTGGCCGAAGTGGCGCTTGACGCGCGACGTTCTTCGGGCTCGGCCGGATCCAGGTCGGCCCCATCGAAGGCGCTGGCCTCGACGACGTGGAACGATGGATTGAGCGCTTCGATCGCGAGTCCGGAGTTCACCAGATCGGTGTGCGCGTCTTGGTGTTTGCGATTCGTGAACAGAGCCATGGAGGCGACCCCTTTCGTCAGGTGTCGCTCCATCGGCCGGCAGCGTCAGGAATCAAGTAGCGCCACTGGGCGTCAGCTCGTGACGACGTCCTCGATGCGAGCCAATGTTGCTTCGATGTTGCCTTCGTGCTGCTTTGGGTAGCCCACCCACTCGTATACAGGAGGGAATCGAGAGGTTCCCCACTCGAAGGACTCGGTGACCTTCGTCGTGCCGCTGTCGATCGCTTCGAGCTCGTAGCGCCAGATGTGGTGGCCGAAATGACGCCAAGCGATTTGCTCGTTCTCGACGAACTCGACGACCTCATTGGAGATGCGATAAGGGATGAAGCCTGCGAACTTCATGTCCATCCCGAACTTGGCGCCAAGGGAAAGACGATCGGGGCCGGAAGGCCGAGCGGCCTGGACACTGTCAGAACCGTCGATCTCGACGTGTCGGGCCGGGTCGGCGAGGAGGTCGAAGATGGTGGCCGCTGGTGCTGCGATTTCGCGGGTTTTGGAGACGATCTTGTCTGAGGAGGTCATCGCTGTCACTTTCCGAGTACAGCCCGCAGGCCGGTCTCGAGGTCGAGGTGGGCGAACGTATAACCCGAGGCAGTGAGGACGTTCGGAACGATGTTCTGGCTCTCGAACAATAGAGCGTTCGCCATCTCCTTGCCGAGGAGCAGGCGGGGGCCGAATGCCGGAACAGGAACGACGGCCGGTCGCTCGAGTACGCGGCCCAAGGTCTTCGCGAACTCCTTGTTGGTGACCGGATTCGGAGCCGTGAGGTTCACCGGGCCCGTGACGCCGGCGGTCAGGAGGTGCTCGATGGCACCGACTTCGTCGTCGAGGGTGATCCACGATTGGTACTGCTTGCCCGAGCCGAACGGGCCGCCGACGCCGAGTTTGAACAACGGGAGCAGCTTCTTGAGCCCCCCGCCAAGCGGTGTCTGGACGACGCCGGTGCGAAGGAACGCGGTCGGGATGCCGGCGTCGATCGCCGGTTGGGCTGTTGCCTCCCACTGCACGCAGACGTCGCTGAGAAAGGTGTCGCCGGCCGGTGTGTCCTCGGTGATGACGTCGTCGCGTGGGCCGTAGTAGCCGATCGCCGAGCCAGAGAGGAAGATGGACGGCTTGGCGTCGAGGTCGGCCAGCGCTCCAGCGAGCAGCGTTGTGCCCTGGGTGCGACTCTCCAGGACGAGCTTCTTGTACGAGTCGTTCCAGCGCTTGTCGCCGATGCCGGCACCGGCCAGATGCACCACGGCATCGACGCCTTCGAGGGAGGAGCCATCGATGGTGCCGCCGGCGACGTCCCACCGAATCTCGTCGGCACCCGGCGCAGGTGCCCGACGAACGAGTCGGATCGGGCGGTGCCCGGCCGCTGACAAGGCTGAGTGGAGGGCGGTGCCGATGAGGCCGCTGGATCCCGTGATCGCTACGTCCATGATGCTCTCCTCGTTTGAACGGCAACCGCAGGGTTGTTCCCTTCCGACCTTACGGCGCGGGCGACGGTGGCGACGAGTCGGAGGCATAGCCTGTTGCGGTGAGTACCCGAGTGTTGCTGCTGCTGTCGCTTG
>CAZYLX010000514.1:0-3319 GCA_964648595.1 uncultured Acidimicrobiaceae bacterium | reverse complement strand
GTGATGTCGTAGGCCCCAGCGTCGTCGACGAGTGCGACCAAGTGGGAGTTGCCGATGTCAACAGCGATCTGTCGGTGCATGTCGACCCCGACATCGGACCAGTGACTGGAGACCGCACCGGCTTCAGTTGCTGGACCCATGTCGACCCGAACGTTGGCGACGGGGAACCCGGGCTCGACATCGAGTGTCCTCACGCCACCATCGGTGACCACGGTGAATGTCACTGCCGAGGTCGACTCGAGATGGGCGGCCAGCGCCTGACCAAGACAACGCAGGCCGTTTCCCGAGACCTCGGGACGGCTGCCGTCGCTGTTCCACAGAATCATGGTCCACGTACCGTCGTCACCTGGGGTGGCACTGATCAGGCCGTCGGCACCAACCCCGCGACGGCGATCACACCACCGTCGAGCGTCGGCCGCGTCGAGCGGGCGCACCGGATCGACCACGATCAGGAAGTCGTTGCCGAGGCCGTGGTGTTTGGTTGCCGTAACGGTCTTGATGGGTGTGCTTGTGGTCAAGAGGCCCATTCTCGCATCATTCGCGCCGTTCCCCGTGTCGAATATCAGGGCCACTGCATTTCGAGCTCACTCAGCACCGAAGGCTCACTTGGCAGACGATCGGCATCTATGTCGATCCAATGGATTCTGGGATCCCGACCGAACCAACGCTGCTGCCTCCTGGCAAAGCGACGCGTCCGGCGCCTCGCGTCGTCGAGCGCCTCGTCGAGTGTCACTTCGCCGGCGAGGTGGGCGATCAACTCTCGGTAGCCCAACGCCTGACGGGCGGTCCGAGACAAACCAGCAGGCCGGGCCAACAGGGCTCGCACCTCATCGAGAAAGCCATCAGCCACCTGCTGCTCGTACCGCTCGTCGATGCGGGCGTCCATCAATCCACGATCGATTCGTAGACCAACGAGACGGAACCGAGTTGCCGGGAAGGCATCCATCCCTGGCCCGAAGGATGAGAAAGGCTGTCCGGAACCGAGGCAGACCTCGAGGGCTCGAACCACTCGACGTCGATTGTTGGGCTCCATCTTCGCTGCTGCGGTTGGGTCGAGATCTCGGAGCCGAGCCCACATGTTGAGCGTCTCGCTCTCCGGCAACGCATCGAGCTCGGCCCGGACCTCAGGGAACTGACCCGGAATTTGGAGATCGTCGACGATCGACTGCACGTACAAACCCGTACCGCCAACGAGGAGCGGCGCTGCTCCCCGCTGCTCGATGTCGTCGATGACGGCCCGGCATTCCGACTGGAAACGGGACACCGTGTAGTCCTCAGAGGGGTCGGCCACGGCGATCAAGTGGTGGGGAACGCCTCGTCGTTCTTCATCGGATGGTGCGGCGGTCCCGATGTCCATCTCTGCGTAGACCGCCATCGCATCAGCTGAGACGATTTCCACCGGGCGGCCACCGTCGATCGAGCGGACGGCGAGCTCGACGGCCAGCGATGACTTGCCAGACGCCGTCGGGCCGATGAGCACGAGGGGCGACCGTTGGTTCAACGTACTCACGGCAGCAGCTGCTTGGCCAGGAGATAGTGGTCAAGTCGGAGCAGATCGGGGTCGGCGCCATACGTGTCGTAGAAGATGTAGACAGCCTCGGGCCCGAGGTTGTGGTGCACGCTGAGGTGAGCGTGAGCGAGATCCAGGTGGCGGTCAGCGACACAGACAGCGCCCAGGTCGACCCAGCCGGTGAAACGGCCCTGATGGGCCATGAGGTTGGGCAACGCGGGGTCACCATGGCAGACGACGAGATCTTCCGAGGCCGGGCGTCCCGAGCGCCACAGCTCGAGGAGCTCAGCGCCGGTGTAACGCTGATAGGGCTCGTCGACCTGCTCGATGCCGGCTGCGACCGAGGCCTCGGCGGTCGCTTCGATGGCCTCCCATCCCCGCTCGAGGTGGCCAGGCGCAGCCTCCACAGGGATCGCGTGGAGTTCGCGCAAGGCGTTCCCGGCGACCTCGGCCAGCGACCCGACGTCGCCGTGCAGGTCGGGCCGGTGCGAGGGCACACCAGGCAGGCGATCGGTGACGAGCCACGCCGTGGTTTCGTCGGCCGCCTCGACCACGACCGGGGCAACCGAGACGAACTGGCTCAACCACCGACTGTTGAGGGCCGCCGCAACGAGCTCGTCCTGGCGGTCGAGGGGCACCGCCTTGATGGCGTGTCGCTCGGTGAGCCAGGTGCGATTCTGCCGATCGTTCGTCGGGTCCGTGAGCTCCCAACCATCGACCGAGCCAACAACATCGACAACAACTGAGGGAGGCTCGATCAGCACGTCCCGAGGCTACGCCTCGAGCACGACCATCGGCCGGCGGCTGCAGGGACGCAGGGCCAAACCGTGGATGCAGCCGATGTCAATCGTGCCGGATCGAGCGACCGGCCAGGCTCAGCAGGGCACCCGTGACCATCACGGGGTCGACGACCATGTGAAGGTGCTCACCCTCGAGCCTGGTGACCGCCCATCCTTCATCCCTGGCGTGGCGGAACGACTGGAGGTACATCTCGCCGAGAGCAAGAAACGCCAAGCCCACCTCGCCCGGGAGCTTCGGAGCCGGGATCGGCTGGTCGAACACCGAGCGTGGTACCGATTTCGCCTCCTGGAGCACTCGCTCCCTGGCCTCGTCGTTGGGGAGCATGTCGGTCACCATCGGGCCCCACCAGCGGTGCCATGGGGGAAGGTATCCGTCTGGTCTGGTGAGCGCATCGAGCGTGTCCATGAAGGGCGAGTCGCGCTCTGTCGGGACAACACCGTCTTCTGGGAATCGACCGTTCACGATGATCATGGATGCAACGTCGTGGCCGGCGTCGAGCAGGCGATCGACGATGAGGGGCTGGCGAGGACACACGGCCGAGTGACCGACGACAACGACCGGCAGCCCAGACGGTGCCGGGACTGCGGCGAGCGTGGCCTCGAGCCATGGCTGGATGTGATCGGTGTCTCGTGGAGTGGTGCGATGGGACGGCGTGATCACTACTTCCTGACCGATCAGCTCCAACGCCCGGCCGACGCCCCGCCAGGTTTCCGGACCGAGAAGGAAGCTCGGCAACAGCACCCAGAGACGACGAGCAAGGGTGTGATCGACGGAGCGTTCCCAACCCAGATCGGCTTGCTGATCATCGCTCAACGGCGATCGCCCTTCCGCTACATCGTTCGCTCTACCTGCGTTTCCGACCCTAAATCACGTCGGGGGGAGCGACCAAGTTCACGGGAAACCTTCGAGTTCCGACACCGTTGCCACGCGATTTCACGCCGCTCGGCAATAGCACGCACTCGATGGCCTCTGGCGGTCAGCCTGCTTCTGAATGGGTGACGGGCTGCT
>CAZYLX010000513.1:0-3327 GCA_964648595.1 uncultured Acidimicrobiaceae bacterium | reverse complement strand
ACCACCGACGCTGCGCAATCGAACTCGACACCACCAACGACGGTGCCAAGCACGACCACGCCACCGACGACGGTGCGACCAACGACGCTGCCGCCAGTTGACTTCACGCTCGAGGCGGCATTCGGACAATTGCTGATCCGCGATGCAGTACCCGGCGCAACGATCGGCGTAGCGAGCGGGGCCGAGGTTGCGATGACCACGACCGTCGACAGTCAAGGAATGGCGCTCCTTCGCGACCTCCCGTCAGGCCTGGTCGAGACCTACCTCGTCGAATCCGGCGAGGCTGTCGCCAAGGGACCAACTGCCACGCTCCCCGACGACACGCCTCCCGAGCAATCCTTCTACGACCAACAAGATCTGCCATCGGGGTACGGCTACCTCGAGACACGAGACGGCACCACGCTGTCGGTGTTCGTCACCCTTCCCGGGCCCCCAGGCGACGGCCCCTATCCGACCTTGGTCGAGTACTCGGGCTACTCTCCATCGAACCCAGGGCTTGATGAGCCGACGCGCCTGCTCGTACCGACGCTGGGTTACGCACTGGTGCAAGTCAATGTCCGCGGAACCGGGTGCAGCGGCGGCTCATTTGACGCATTCGAACCGATCCAAGATCTCGACGGCTACGACGTGATCGAGATCGTCGCCGCTCAACCATGGTCGGCAAAGGTCGGCATGTGGGGCATCAGCTACCCAGCGATCATGCAACTCCACGTAGCCGCCACCCAGCCTCCGAGCCTCGCCGCCATAGCGCCGCTGTCGCCGCTCGATCGAATCGAATCCGTGCTGTATCCCGGCGGCGTGTTCAATGAAGGATTCGGGCGAGAGTGGACCGAGCGAGTCAGCGATCGCGCCGCCGCGTTCGGCCAGAGCTGGACTCGCGTTCGATCGGCAGCGGGCGACGCCACGTGCCAAGCCAACCAGTCGCTCCGACGTTTCAACCCCGACGTCGTCGCGCTCCTCGCTGCGTCCTCGGATCGCAGCCCGCTCTGGGAGAGCCGTTCCGCCGAACCAACCGCAGCCGACATCGAGGTGCCGGTCTTCATCGCTGGCGCCTGGCAAGACGAACAGACCGGTGGCCGGTTCCCGGCCCTGCTCGACGATCTTGCTTCCGCACCCGTCCTACGGGCCAGCCTCTACAACGGACTACACACCGATCCGCTGGGCCCGGACGTCCTGCCAAGAGTTGTCGAGTTCTACGACTTCTACGTCGGCGAGCGGCGACCGGACATCGATCTGATCACGCGCTTCGGAACCGAGATCGCGTTGGCATCGGTCTTCGGTGGGTCGGTCCAACTCGGCCCAGACAGGTTCGATGGTCAGTCTTACGCCGCGGCGCTCGACACCTATGAAGCCGAGCAGCCAATCCGGGTGCTGTTCGAGGTGGGAGCGGAGCGGCCGAATCTCCCCCAGGCCCGTTGGGAGGCGACCTTCGACGCCTGGCCGATTCCTGAGACCGAACCTCTCCGCTGGTTCCTTGATCGATCGTCGTCGCTGACCGACCAGCCACCGTCTGTGCGGGCAAGCGAGAGTTTCGCCACCGATGCCGACGAAGGCCAGCGCATCACCGCCCCGGACCTGAATGCGCTCTGGACCAACCGCCCGGGATGGGAGTGGGAACCGACAGCGGCAGCGAACCGGCTCACCTTCACGTCGCCGCCGTTGACTGAGACCATCGTGACCGCAGGGACGGCCAGTGTTGATCTGTGGATCGCGTCAACGGGCGAAGGTGGCGCCCTCGAAGCTTCGCTGAGCGAGCTCGCCCCGGACGGAACGGAAACGTTGATCCAAGTCGGCTGGCTCGATCCTGCTCGCAGGACATTGTCCGATGAGAGCACCGAGCTCCGACCGATTCCGACTCTCGAGGCCGCCGACCGGCTCAGCGGCGCTTCTTCGGTGCCTGTCGAGGCAAGAATCGAGATCCTTCCGTTCGCCCATGTGTTTCGACCCGGATCCCAGATCCGGCTCACGATCGACAGCCCTGGCGGAAACTCCGCCCGCTGGCGATTCGCCCCATCGGAAACGGTCAACGTGACCGTCTTCAGCGGCCCAGACCAACTCTCGAGCGTGGTACTGCCCGTTGTCCCCGGACTCGATCCGCCGCCCAGCCGACCGCCCTGTGGATCGCTGCGAGGCCAGCCGTGCCGGGCGCTAGGTTGACGCCCCTCTTCCTCGAAAAGCAGGCGACGCATGCGACAGTTCCTGGCTGACCAACCCTCGAATCGCTGACGTGCTCAGTCCCAACCTCGAGACCATCCGGCTCTTCATCCACGTTCTGGCTGCCTCCGTGTGGGTTGGTGGGCAGATCGTGCTGGCCGGCATCGTCCCCGGACTCCGCCAAGTCGGCCCGGAAGCGACGACGGCAGCAGCGAACGGATTCGCCCGCGTTGCTTGGCCCGCGTTCGCTATCGCCTTCTTCACCGGGATCTGGAACGTTCTCGCCATCGAAGGCTCGAGCTCGCTGAGTTACAACACCACCCTCGGCATCAAGCTGCTGCTGGTGATGGTCGCCGGGTTCTCAGCGTTCCAACACAGCACGACGTCGAACAAGGCGGTGCTGGCGATCACCGGTGCCATCGGTGCGGTTTCCAGCATCATCGTTTTGTTCCTCGGCGTCCTGTTGGGCAACCCTTCCTGAATGGACCCACGGACACCGGTGGTCGTCGGGGTTGCTCAACGATCGCAGCGACCAGACGACCTCAGCACCGCACTCGAGGCTTCTGCTCTCATGACGGCGTGTGTCCGTGATGCAGCTGCAGATGCCGGAGCTTCGACGCTGCTCGCCAAGCTCGACGCCATCGCCGTTGTGTACGGCGCCTGGCGATACAGCGATCCTGGCCGCCTCATCGCTGCCGACATCGGAGCCGGTGACGCTCGCACGCTCTTGTCGTTCCACGGAGGCAACACACCCCAGTCCTACGTGAATGCGCTGGGACAACAGATCCAGAGCGGGGAACTCGACGTCGCGGTGATCACCGGCGCGGAGACCATTTGGTCTCGTCGACGCATGCGACGAGACGGCCTCGATCGATCAGTCACCGAACAGTCCGGTGCAGAGCCGGACCAACGGTTCCAAGCCGACGTCTCGATGTCCACCGAATTCGAAGCAAGCCGCGGGCTCGAGCAACCGATCAACTTCTACCCGATCTTCGAGTCAGCGATCGGAGCGAACCGAGGTCACACGATCGACGATCACCGCACCGCACTCTCAGAGCTCTGGGCCGGCTTCAACCGAGTCGCCGTCGACAACCCATACAGCTGGAACCGCACACCCATGACCGCGGCAGAGATCCGAGAACCGAGCGACAGCAACCGGATGGTGGGTTTCCC
>CAZYLX010000512.1:0-3329 GCA_964648595.1 uncultured Acidimicrobiaceae bacterium | reverse complement strand
CCATCGTTGACGACGGTTTACCCAAGAAGACCACGCGGGTCAAGTCGGAACAATAGTGGCTCAAGCGGACTCCCATGTCGAAAAGTAGGGGATGGCCCCGCCTGAGAATGCGCTGCGTCACGGAGGCGTGGGGTTTGGAAGAGTTGTTGCCAGCCGAGATGATGCAGTCGAACGCCTCCATCGCACGGTTATGACCTATCTCCGCGTCGCGAAGGAGAACCCCGGTCACATGGCGTTGATGTTGCGGTCCGATCTCACCTGCAACGACGATCCGGAGTTCCTCGCCCAGAGCGGCCGGGCCAACGACATTCTGCGCCGCGCGGTCACCATGATCCGCGATCAGCTCAACCACGAGCTCGACGTCGACGCAGCAGCAACGTTCGTTTTGGCATCGATCCAGGGGCTGGTCATCTTGTCGCCGAGCATCGGCGACGTCGCCGAGACCAAAGGCACCAGGGACATCTCCGTCGACACGTTGGTGGAGCAGTTCGCCACGTACATGGTCGATGGGCTCGCCGCTCGATCGGATGACGCGGCGGCCTGACCGGGTTACATGGCCGTCTGACCGAAGCTGTCTTCGCCCCCAAGCGGGTCATCGACGATGGGCACCACCTCGGCAGCGGTCGGTGGCCGCTCACCGTCGGTCAAACCAATCTTTGCGCTCCACGACCGCGTGTCTTCCACCGATCCCGCAGACGCGTGTTTGATGGCTTCCGGAGGACGGAGCCGAAGTAGTCCGCCTTCGACACCTTCGACACACAGCAGCCCGTTGCTGATGGCGACACCGAGCACCGTCATCCCACGATCTTCCTCGGGGTCGTCGAACCCATCGATGCTCGACCCGGCCAACGTCACCCGGAAGTAGGACCGCTTGCTGTCAGCGTCGCGGTGGCACTGCAACACGACAGCATCGTCGATCTCCACCGGCGGCAGCGGAATCCATGCATCGTGCAGGAGGTCGTCGAGGTACTCGTCGTTGGTCGTCATCCCTGGGTCCGACGCATGCGGATCTCCTCTCGACACGGATCGGCCGGGGAAGGCTCGACGTCGCCGGTCACCACGAACCCGCAGGATTCGTACAACGCCTGGGCTCCGTCGTTGCCTCGCGTGACCCACAGCTCAACAGCTGGACCATCTCCATGCTCCGCCCACTCGAGGACGGCGTCCACCAGTCGACGGCCGATGCCCTGTCCTCTCGCGGTCGGCGCGGTCCACATCGAGACCAGTTCCACCGCCGCGCCAGGTCCTGTCTGGTAGCCACCAACCAGACCGACGAACACTCCGGCTTCGACGGCCACGAACGTCTGGCTCGTCTCGCCGCCGGCGGCCCGCATCTTCCAGTGTGCAGCGTCATACACCAGCTCTTCGGCGTGGGTTCGCCCGAATGCGGTCGGGTCGGCTTCGAGCGCCGCGAGGCGAATGGTTCGAAGCTCTTCCGCTTCGCTGGCCCGGACGGGGCGAACGTTGGCCATTCGTGCATGGTGACAGACTCAGGCCTGGGCCACAGGCGATTACTGACCCGGCCGAGCGCGTCGATCACCATACCGACCGGCGCGCTAACGCTCGATTGAAGGAAGGAGACCGGTTCTCCCTGAGCGACGAGCCACCAGCTCAGTAGTGAGGATGTCGACGTGTTCGGCCTCCTCGGCCGCCAACTCGCGATACAACTCGGCCGCCACGGAGTTGGTCGCCGTCCGAACGTTTTCGCTGAAGTACGCCTCAGCCTGGTGCTCCAGCGAGATCGCAAGCTCGAGGAGGTCGAACGGGTCGTCGGGTCGAGGCTCACGTTCTGCTCGCTCGAACGCTGGGCGGAGCCCGCTGCTCGAGGGCTCCGGTGCACTCACGTGATACCGCTCGATGAGCGTGGCTAGGTGTTCTCGTTCCATCGCGGCCAGGCCGGCGAACAACGTGCGCAGCTCATCATTGTCCGCCTGCTCGGCCGCGACGGTGTAGAAGTCGAGCCCGCCGAGCTCGATCTCCATGGCTCGCCGAACGGCTTCATGAGCGGCGGCGTCGACGGGCGGTCCGGGAGGACGTTCGAGAAGTAGGAGATGTCCGCCACAGGCAGGACAGGCGCCGTACGGGAACGCAAACCCCTCGCTCCGCTTGGCGCAGCTCGTGCACCGCCAGGAGAGGCGGTCACCGGCACAACAGATCCCTTCGTCGTCGACGCCCCGCCGACACTTGGGGCAGACCAGGCCGGTCGCAGAGAGCGTCCCCGTCGGCTCGATCGTCTCCGCGGCCTCGCTCGTCTCTTCGACATCGATCGAGTCAGCCAGGGCGGTCGAGGCCACGTCGACGCCCAGATAGTCCCCGATGGCCCGCGCTGCCCGCCGTCCGGCTCCCATGGCGAGGATCACGGTGGCTCCCCCTGTCACGATGTCGCCGCCCGCGAACACGCCGGGAATGCTTGTCGCCTGGGTTTCGGGGTCAGCCGCGATGTAGCCGCGGGCGTCGAGATCGAGTCCCGGCGTCGATCGGGTGACGATCGGGTTGGCATTCGAGCCGAGAGCGACGATGACCGTGTCACACTCGATGTCGTCGAACTCGCCAGTGGGCTCAGGACGCCGTCGACCGAACTCGTCCGGCTCCCCGAGTTCCATGCGCTCGACAGAGAGGCCCCGCACGTCACCGTCGCCGTCGGTGAGCACCTCGACCGGATTCTGCAGGAACAGGAAGTCGATGCCCTCCTCCTCGGCATGACGGAATTCCTCGGCCCGCGCCGGCACTTCGGCCCGCGAGCGTCGATAGACGCAGCGAACCCGCTCCGCACCGAGCCGACGAGCCGTGCGCAAGCAGTCCATCGCCGTGTTCCCGGCCCCGACGACGATCACGTCGGTTCCGATCCCAACCGGTGTGTCGACCTCGGGGAACCGGTCTCCGCCCATCAGATTGACCCGCGTGAGGAACTCGTTTGCGCTCACCACTCGGCCCGCATTTTCGCCGGGAATACCGAGAAAGGATGGCGTGCCGGCCCCGACGGCGAGGAAGACAGCGTCGAATGACTTCTCGCCGAGCAGCTGCTCGACCGTGAACGTGCGCCCGACGATCTGATCGGTTTCGATCTTGACGCCCTGTTCCGCGAGCCCGGCCAGTTCGCGATCAATGATGTCGCGTGGCAATCGGAACGACGGTATGCCGTAGCGCAACACGCCACCGGCTACGTGTAACGCCTCGAGGACGGTGACGTCGATGCCGGCCTTGGCGAGCTCAGAAGCGCATGCGAGGCCTGCAGGTCCGGACCCGACGACTGCCACCCGCCTGCCCGTCGGCAGGGGCGACACCACCGCGTCTAGCCGGCCATGATCGCCGACGAAACGTTCGAGTCG
>CAZYLX010000511.1:0-3332 GCA_964648595.1 uncultured Acidimicrobiaceae bacterium | reverse complement strand
CGAGCTCAGCCGGTGGGACCTGGAATCCCTTGAACTTGATGAGCTCCTTGACCCGATCGACGATGTACATGTGGCCATCGGCGTCGATCCGGGCCACATCGCCGGTGTGGAGCCAATGGTCGGCGTCGATCGTTGCCGCAGTCGCCTCGGCGTTGTTGAGATAGCCCTTCATGACCTGTGGGCCCTTGATCCACAGCTCCCCTTCGCCGTCGACCCCGAGATCGTTGCCTTCAGGGTCGACGATCCGGCACTGAGTGTTCGGTGCAGTGACGCCGTTCGAACCAGGTTTCAAATCGTCGCCGACAGTGGCGTGGCTGATCGGGCTGAGCTCGGTCATGCCATAGCCCTGCACAACTGAGGCACCGATGCGTTGCGAAGCTTCCTCGCCGAGTTCCGCACCAAGAGGTGCGGCACCACAGAAGATCCTCTTGAGACTCGAGATGTCGAAGGAATCAACAGCTGGGTGTTTCGCGAGCCCGAGCACGATCGGGGGAACAGCAAAGAACTGGGTGACTTTGTGTTTCTGGATCAGCTCGAGGCCCTGTTCCATGTCGAAGCGGGGCATGGTGACGACCGTGACGCCGTTGGCCAGGAGCCCGTTCATCAGTACCTGCATGCCGTAGATGTGGAAGAAGGGAAGCACGGCGAGGGCGACCTCTCCGTCTTCGTAGGTCAGCATGGAATCACTCTGTACGAGGTTGGCAACGAGGTTGTGGTGGGTCAGCATCACACCCTTTGGGAGCCCCGTTGTGCCGCTGGAGTAGGGCAGCACCAGGACGTTCTCGTGGACGTCGATGTCGACCTGTGACCCGGGCTCACCGAACAAAGCGTCGTACGACGGTTCACCGATCACGACGATCTCGTCGGCCGAGCTTCCCTCCATGGCTGCAGCAGCCGTCTCGGCGAACATGGGAACCGTGATGAGCAACGTCGCCTCGGCGTCGTTCAGCTGGAACCGCACCTCGTCTGCCCCGTAGGTGGGGTTCACGGTTGTGATGGTTCCACCACATGTGGCGACTGCATGGAACACCACGGCGTACTCCGCAATGTTCGGAGCCATGATGGCCAGCGTGGAGCCAGGCCCGAAACCCCGAGCCTGGAGACCGCCAGCCAATCGGGCAATCGCATCGGCCAGCTCTGAGAAGCTGTAGGTCGTGCCTGTCGCCCCGTCGATCATTGCGGGGCGGTCGGGGTGCTCGCCTGCGTGTCGCATGACGAACTCGGTGAGCGGCACCTCCGGAATGTTGACGTCGGGAAGTGGACTGGTGAACACGTGTGACATGGCGGGAATGGTGCACCAATCCGATGCTCTCGACAAGTGCTGAACATCTCCAGAACAGCGGAAGCAGGAGCGAGGCCCAATGGTTGAGTTGTCGTATGCGCATTGCACGGCTCAAACCAAGGCCGATTGTCGGCCCGCTGCTGGTCGCTGCTGCGTTGATCGCCGGAGCGTGCACGGCCTCCGATTCGGCGTCGGACCTTGGTGCCTCGGGTGCCGAGATACCTGACCTTGTTGCTGGAACGACTGTCGACTTTGGGCCGGCGCCTGCCTTCCCCACCGGCGACCTCGACCCGGAACTGGTCGAACTGTTGGACGAACTCAGTTCTTCGTTCAGCCTCGGCCTGGCGGCGATCACGACCGGGTTCGAGGCCGAGCAACTCAACCGAATCGTCGAGATCGGCGACACCCGCACGCTGTGGGTCATGGCTGATCTGTTGGGACTCCCGATCGAGGGCAACGTCACCGCGCCCGATGTGGCCTCGGCTTTCGAGACACTGAGCGGCACCGAAATCAGCGGCGAATCCAACCCCGGAACCAGCGCTACCAATCGACTGATCGCTTGGGACATCCCCGCTTTCCCCGGGTACCTCCAGTTCAAGCGGGCCCTCTACACCCAGCTGTATCCACAGTGGGAACCGTTCTTCTCGACTGATGCCGACGTCGATTGGCGTCATGTTCGTTGGGGCGGCGTTGGCATCGACGACAGGTTGCTGGGTAACGGCGATCGCTGTGCTCGGGGTTGCATCCCAGCACTCGATGATCCGGCGGTGACGGTCGCCGCCGGCGGCGACTGGTACCCAGACGAAGCATTGGTGTTCGGCATCGAAGTGAACGGCGAGTTCCGGGCCTACCCCAAGAACATGATGGAGACCCACGAGATGGTGAACGACACCCTCGGGGGTCGACGAATTGCCGTCCCGTATTGCACGTTGTGCGGCTCGGCGCAGGCCTATCTCACTGATGAGCTGCCGACCGGCACGCTGCCAGGAGACGAACTCCCGATCATGCGCACTTCAGGTTTGTTGATTCGCTCTAACAAGGTGATGTTCGAGCTCCGGACATTCTCGTTGGTTGACACGTTCCTCGGCCAAGGCACCTCTGGGCCGCTTCAGGGCCAACAGTTCGATCAAGTCTCGGTCGCCACATCGACGTGGGCTTCGTGGCGCGACGCTCATCCGGACACGACAATTCTCGCCCAGGACGGAGGCATCGGCCGGCAATACAGCGCAGACCCGCTGCGAGGGCGAGACGATGACGGCCCGATTTTCCCGATCGGCGCTGCGGACGATCGCCTCCCAGCGCAGGAACCGATCCTCGGCATCGAGACGGGTGATGGTCAGATCGTCGCCGTCCATGTCGCGATCGCTCGAGCGACGCTTCAGAACGGCGGTTCGATCATGATCGATGATCTGTCGATCGAACTCACCGGAGACGGCATCCAGGCCGTTCGCTCCGACGGGAGCGATTCGGGTGGGCATCAGGCCTTTTGGTTCGCCTGGAGCCAGTTCCAGGCCGACACTGTGGTGTGGCCGCTCGACTTCGACGCATGAGCCGGTTGGTCCCCCGGTCGAAGAGATTGACTCACTCAAGCCCGGATTCGGATCGCTTAGAATCTCCCCCAGCGGAGGAGCGTGTATGCGGAGTCCAAGAGCCCTGATGAAGTCCTGTTTCCTGGCGGGCGCGGCGATAGCGATGGCGGCAACTGCTGTCGTCGTCCAGCCTGCAGCAGCCGAAATCGAGGGTCCCCCAACGAACTCATGGGGTGTTGACGAACTCCTCACCGGCACGCAGAACGACAGCCTCAAATCCTATGTGTTTGCCATCGAACAGATCGGCAATCGGATCTACGTCGGCGGCCGGTTCGGCGATGTCACCGACGGCAACACGGTCGTCGATCGGCCGTACCTCGCAGCGTTCGATGCAACGACCGGCGATTGGATCAGCTCCTTCACGCCTGATCTCAACGGCTCAGTCAACGCACTCCAGGCAACTCCTGACGGCAGCCGACTGTTTGTCGGCGGCGATTTCTCGACCGTCAACGGTCAGTCCG
>CAZYLX010000510.1:0-3334 GCA_964648595.1 uncultured Acidimicrobiaceae bacterium | reverse complement strand
TCTGCCTGGTGTGTTCTACATGGGCGCCACCGTGAACAACGACGGCGCCGCTGTCGTCGCCGGCGCGGGCCTCACGCTCATGGTGTTTCGCTACCAGCACGGCGTCATCTCACTCACTGCGCTGGCGCTCTCGACCATTTTCGTTCAGAGCATCAAGTTCACGTTCGTTCCAATCGTTGCGACGCTCGGCTGCTGGCTTCTTCTCGAGGCGTTCAAACAACCTTCCGGTAGCTCGACGAGACGATCGGCGATTCGCGGATTCGCAGCGATGGCCATTTCCTGTGCAGCGGTCATCGTTTCCTGGCAAGTCGTCTCGGCGACGACGGCCGAGGTGGCGAGCGCGGACATTCCCATGACCCAGCGCTTCATGGTTGAAACGATCAGTTTCGACGACGTTCTCCGCCAATCGCTGAGTGCCTTTCCGCCGACTCAGAACCCGTATCTGCCCGCCATCTTCGCTATCCCGCTCGTGGGAACATGGGTCACGTTGTCGGGCTTCCTGATGACTGCAGGACCGTTTGCGACAGCTTCCTCTCCGACGGTGCGCGCCGATTTGCGTCGTCTTGCCGCCCTATGTCTCATCGGGATGTTCGGAGTCGGAACGTTCTTCGCTGTGCTCTTCTATGTGCAGCTCGGCGTCTACATCAGCATCCCGGCCCGCTACGGCATGGTGTTCGTCCCACCCGTGCTCGCCCTGACCGCCGCAGCGCTGGCACCGCACAGGGGTCGGTACCTCTTGAACGTCTACGCGTCCCTTGGGATCGCGACGCTGATCGTCGCACTGGCATAGGAACGCGGTCGCGAGCGAGCCACGAGCTGGCTTGTCGTCACCCTCGCAGGAGGTCCGATGGACTAGCGTCATCGAGCGTGTCTGTAAGCCTTCGACAAGCGCTCCTCATTGCCGCCGGAGGCTTGCTCTGCTCGAGCGTCGTCGTGGCACTCGCCCGCCGTCGTCTCATCTCACTGCGATACACGCTGGGCTGGATGTCCATTGCTGCGCTCGGTGTTGTCGGAGCTGCGCTCACGCCCCTGATCCTTCCCGTTGCCGACCTGTTCGGCATGTCACCGACCGGTGTCCTCCTCGCCGCTGCAACTACGGTTCTTCTTGCGATCACCTTGCAGCTGTCGGTTTCGGTATCGGGAATGCAACGCCAGCTCCGCACGATCATCGAAGCCCACGCACTGCTCCAGCAGGAAGTTGCCGCATCAGAGAGTCACGCCTCCGACCACTCGGCTGCGCCGAAGGCTCTGGATTGAAGCGGATCCTCGTCCTCATCCCCGCATTCAACGAAGAGGCGACCGTTGGATCGGTTGTTCTCGATGTGATTGCTGCCGGCTTCGAGGTGCTGGTGATAAACGACGGATCCGAGGACGACACTGCTGAGGCCGCCAGACGGGCCGGCAGCTCTGTCGTTTCGCTCCCCGTCAACCTGGGAGTTGGAGGCGCTCTACGAACGGGCTTCAAGTACGCCGTCGCCCACGGCTACGACGGTGTTGTCCAGTGCGACGCCGACGGTCAACACCCGCCCGCGGCCATCCAGAACCTTGTCGAGGCTGCTGATCGGACGAGCAGCCATCTACTCGTCGGCAGTCGCTTCGCCGATGACGGCGACACCATGGACGTCGGAGCGGCGCGGCGCTTGGTCATGCGATACCTCGCTCGGGCGGCCTCCAAGGCAACAGGAACCAAGATCACCGACGCGACATCAGGTTTCCGCGTCATCAGCGAGCCGCTGCTGTCCGAGTTCGCTCGGACATTCCCGGCCGAGTACCTCGGCGATACCTACGAAGCACTCATTACCGCTGGTCGCGGGGGCTACCGTGTTGCCGAAGTGCCAGCCCCCATCCGCCAACGCGAGGTCGGGGCGTCGTCAGCATCTCCGGGTGCTGCAATCCGGTTCATCGCCAGGGCTGTGATCGTTGCGATCACGCGAACCCAGTTCCCGATCCGGCCTCTTCAGTCCTGAAATCCGCTCAGACGAGCGCTCATCGTCGGAGCATCGATGCCAGTTGCGCCCCGGATGCAGTTGTACGATCCTCGGGTGGGAACCCTGACAGCCGGTGAGATTCTCATCGGCGTTCGACGAGCGATCGATACTTTGTGAACCACTTGTGACCTGGCTCGACGGACCGCGCCGCACCGCGTGGATGGTGGCGGTCAGCGCGCTCGTCATGCAGCTCCTCGTCCTCCCCATTCGACGCCCACTGATCCTGCCGGATGAAGCGGGCTTCCTGCTGAACGCGGTGCGTCTCGGCGAAGGCGGCCCGCCATCAGGCCTCGACTACTTTCCTGGCTACAGCGTTTTCCTGGCCCCGCTGACCGCGCTGACAACCGATCTATCCACGCTGACGAGGTTTGTCCAGGTGATGAACGGCGTCCTCGGCGTCGCCACTGCGCTCCTTGCTGTCCGACTCGCCAGGCGGCTCGACGCTCGTCTCGGCGAACCGGCACTGGCCATGATCGGCATCATTGTCGCTGCCTATCCGGCCTATCGGTTGTTCGCGGCCTTCGCCCTCTCTGAGAACCTGCTCGTCCCTTGGACCGTCGGGCTCTGTCTTGCATTCGAGCGGTCGGTGCGACGATCGGGGACGGTCGACGCGCTGGTCTTCGGGGTGCTTGCTGGCCTGTCGCTGTCCATCCACACTCGCGCCATCGCTCTGACCGTCGCTGGCGGCGTTGCATCGCTGCTCCTTCATCGCGGCCGCCCGCTGGCGGCGTCCATCGGCGGCATGATCGTCGGGAGTACCGCGGCGCTGACATTGATTTCGTACACCCTCGAAACACCTGTCGACACCGGGGCACCAAGGAACTCGGCATCGGCCCTCGTGAGCGATGCGTTGTCGCTCGGAGGCATCAGAGATGTCGTCCTCAGCACCGGAGGCCAAGCGTTTTACCTTCTGGCCGCGACCGGGGGAATCGCCGGCCTCGGCCTGTGGGCGCTCCTGCTCCCATCACTACGTATGGCCAAACGAGGCCGCACCGACAACGACCGTCGAGGCGACACGGCGATCGGGCTTCTTGCCGTGCTGATCCTGGCAGCTTCACTAGGCATCTCGTCACTGTTCTTGGCCGGCAGAGAAGGCGACTTCGCGATCTACGGTCGGTACGGCGAAGGCGTGATGCTGCCCTTTCTGGTTGCTGGCCTCGTCACCCTGGCCGCTGATTCGACGCTCGCAACCAAGCGGCTCGGTCGATTGGTCTTCGCACTCCCAGCCATCGGCGGGCTTCTCGTCCTGGCCCGAGGACCCGAGGCGTTCCAGGGGCGCACGTTGCTCCTCAACATCGCCGGCGTCTTTCCCGTGGTCGACTGGGTGGGAACCATTCGTTTGTCGA
>CAZYLX010000509.1:0-3342 GCA_964648595.1 uncultured Acidimicrobiaceae bacterium | reverse complement strand
TACCTCGGGCGCCGTCCCGAGATCGATCACGACGTGTGGGCATCCGAACGGGCTACGGGGAACCGCAACCGTGCCATCGCGTACCTGATGCTCAGCCGGGGAATCATCAGCGACCGGGTCGAAGAGACGCTCGATCTTTATTTCGCCCAGTGCTCGGTCCTGGTCACCGCCGATGATCTGGCGACCATCGGCGCCACCATCGCCAACCAAGGGGTCCACCCCGAGACCGGTGAGCAGGTCGTCCGCCGCGAGGTCACCCGCGATCTGCTCACGGTCGCTCTCACGTGTGGCATGTACGACTACGCAGGTGAGTGGGCCTTCTCGGTCGGAATCCCCGCCAAGAGCGGCGTCGGTGGCGGGATCATGGGAATACTGCCCGGCGTCGGCGGGATCGCTGTGTTTTCGCCGCGGCTGGACGGGCACGGCAACAGTGTCCGCGGCCTGAGGGTGTTCGAAGATCTCTCGCGAGAGTTCGAAATGCACCTGTTCCAACCAGACCGCCCATGGCGCCGAGCCGACTGACTCCCCCTCTGAGCCAGCTCGCGTCTCGAGATCACAGGCTCGATCAGGGTCGGAGTGCCGCTGCGATCGCGCCACCGGTGACCTGGGAGTTGAGGTATGGCTCCGGGTGGTGCGCTCGGTGCCCGTTGTCGATCAAATGCTCCTCGACCCGATCGCCGAAGCGGCCCCGGAGCCCGTCAGCGTCCGCCACATGATCGCCACGAGCGATGACGTTGACCCAACGGCGGACTGATCCGGGCCACGAACCGGCCTGCTCCCCATCGGTGTAATGATCGGAGCCGAGCGGCGAGCCAAGCGTGACCAACATGTCGAGATCGACCTCGGGATGCGCCACGAGAGTCCGGTATGCGATCACCGTTCCCAGCGAATGAGCCACGAGCACTCGGGTCTCGCTGCCCATCCGATCGAGCAGCCGTTGGTGGATCCGGTCGCGCAGCGACGGATCACTCGCCATGGTCGCAACCATCGCCACGGTGCGATCGTACGCAGACTGCCCCGCTGCTTCGTTGAGGAACTCGAGCGCGTCGGCGCCGGCGAAGTCCCCGAGGAGTTCCTCGGCGCCGGACTGCGATCTCTCCCAGTCCTCGAAGTCCAGCGTCGCCAGATCGAGGCGGAACATGTCGCCGTAGAAGCACACGGCGACATCGTCCGCCTCGATGGAGATGTCGTGGTGCCACAGACCATCGCGCAACGCTGGCAGCCAGCGCGCCTTCAGCTCGTGGGGTCCCCACAGCTCGTTGAAGGCACCGTGAATCAGGACGATCTTCGACATGGAGCGGGAGTGTAAGGGGTGGCTCAGAGGTAGTCGGTTGTCGGCGAGCCAGCGTGAGGTGTACCAGCCGGACCGAGAACCGCGTCCAGGGCCTCGATGACCTGGGTGACCTCGTGGTGGGAGGTGTAGTGAACGAAGCTGAGGCGGACGACCCCGGGGTCGGCTGCCTGTCCCATCGCCTCGACCAACCGCCGTGCATAGAAGTGTCCCGAGCTCGCCATCACCCGGTGAGACGCGAGTTGTGCGGCGACCTCGGTCGGCGAATGTGCCGGCACAAACGAGACGGTTGGGACTCGAATGGTCGGATCGGTGGGACCCATCACACGAACGTCGCGTCGTCCGGTGAGGTAGCGGAGAAGGGGGGCCACGAGCTCGATCTCTTGAGCTCGCATCAGGTCGTGAACTCGCCGCCCGCGTTCGGGGGCATCGGCCTCATCGGGGAAGTGGTGTTCATGAAGAAGGTCGATGTAGTCGGCGATGCCGTTGCACGCGGCAACCTGAGCGTGATCCGGACCAGCAGGGACGAGTCGCTTGTGTGGGTCTTCATCGTTGAACCAATGACTCTGATTGGGCAGTGAAGCTCCAACGTCGCGGCGAACCACCATGATCCCTTGGTGAGGCCCATAGGTCTTGTAGGAAGAGAACACATAGACGTCGGCGCCAAGGGCATCGATATCAGGGAGCCCGTGGGGGGCAGCTGAGACGCCATCCACCACGGTCACCGCACCGACGCCGTGGGCAAGGTGGCAGATGTCCGCCACCGGATTGATGTGACCAACGATGTTGGAGCAATGAGGGAATGCGACGAGTCGAGTCCTCTCGGATAGAAGCTTCTCAAGCTCGTCGGTGTCGAGCATCCCAGTCACGGGATCAACCCTCCACTCGTTGACGGTGATTCCTGTTTGGTCGAGGCGCCGCCACACTCCCGAGTTGGCTTCGTGGTCTTGATTGGTGACGATGATCTCGTCGCCCTCGGACCAGCCGGCCCGGAAGGCGTGCGCGAGCACGTAGGTGTTCTGGGTTGTCGATGGACCAATGTGGAGCTCGTCCTCATCGACGTTCATCAACCCGGCAAGACGGGCGTGGGCATCGTCCATCTGCTGGCCCCCAGTCCTGGCAGCGGGGTAGGGCGCGTAGGGCTGCACCTTGGTTTTGGTGTAGAAGTCGTGGATCCGATCGATTGTCTGCCGGCATGCATAGGAACCTCCGGCGTTCTCCATGAATGCCCATCCCTCAAGGGTTGGTTCCTGGAATGCGGGGAACTGGCTTCTGACGAAAGGGAGATCAAGCTGTGGCACGGTGTCAGAGTAGGTCTTGACCGTGATGTAGGTTCGGATTCTGAAACGCCGAGGAACATACGCTGCCGGTTTCTTCAACAGATGCGAAAGGTGATGTGGTGCGCGACGCTGCTTTTGAATTGAGCGAGTCGTACTTCGAGTCAGGTGAGTTCGAGGTCGAGCTGAGTCGCAGGGTTGCCATCCGCACCGAGAGTCCAGAAGCGGAACAGCGATCGGAGCTCTATCGGTATCTCATCGACGAGTTGAGTCCAGCGCTGAAAGCCATGGGCTTCTCCAGCGATCTGTTCGAGAATCCGATTGCGGATGCCGGCCCGTTTCTCGTCGCTCGTCGCTTCGAGAGCGAACACCTTCCCACCGTCATGTCCTACGGGCATGGTGACGTCGTGCGGGGCTATGACGAGCAGTGGGCCGAGGGTCTCAGCCCCTGGGAGCTCACCAAGGTTGGTGAACGCCTCTACGGGCGAGGGACTGCGGACAACAAAGCACAACACACCATCAATCTGGCCGCCATGCGATCGGTCCTGGCCTGTCGAGGTCATCTCGGTTTCAACGCCGTGCTTCTGTTCGAAACGGGAGAGGAATGCGGTTCGCCGGGATTACGAGAGTTCTGCGTGGCGAATCGTGACCTCTTTGACGCTGATGTGTTCATTGCATCCGATGGGCCGAGAGTTCAACACGACGAACCGACGATCTTCATGGGATCTCGAGGGGCCTTCAACTTCACAATGACGCTGGAGCTGCGTGACGGTA
>CAZYLX010000508.1:0-3354 GCA_964648595.1 uncultured Acidimicrobiaceae bacterium | reverse complement strand
TCGAGACGCCGGGTCTGTATCGCCAGTCCGATGGATACGTCTACCTCCGGAACAGCAACACGCAAGGGAACGCGGACATCAAGTTCTTCTTCGGGAACCCCGGCGATGTACCGGTTGCGGGCGATTTCGATGGTGACGGGTTTGATACGGTCTCTATCTATCGGCCGTCGAACCAGACGTTCTACATCATCAACAAACTCGGGTCCGGTGACACCGGGTTAGGTGCTGCAGACTTCTTCTACGTGTTCGGCAATCCCGGTGACAAGCCGTTCGTCGGCGACTTCAACGGGAACGGTGTCGAGACGGTCGGGTTGCATCGCGAGTCGACCGGTCTGGTGTACTTCCGGAACACCCACACGCAGGGCAACGCCGATGCACAGTTCATCTTCGGCGACCCGGGCGATCGGTTGGTCGCCGGTGACTGGACCGGTGACGGCACGTTCACACCGGCGCTGTTCCGTCCGTCGAACACGACCATGTACTTCCGCTGGACCAACACCCAAGGCAACGCCGACAACCAATACATTCCCACACCCACCAACCCGACATGGCTCCCCGTCTCAGGCAAGATGAGCTAGCCGGGCGATCAGAGACGAGTACCGTGCGGATCGACTCTACTGACGAAGGTGTTTCATGAATAGCGGGATGCAGGGGAAGGAAGTCCTGGTAACGGGTGCCGGAGGCTTCATCGGGAGCCACGTCACCGAAGCGCTCGTCGACGCCGGTGCGCGGGTCCGTGCTCTTGTCCACTACAACTCCAGAAACGACTGGGCACAGCTCCAGAATGTGCGCCCGGAAGTTGTCAGTGCAATCGACATCCGGAGTGGCGACATCCGCGATCCGTTCTACGTCAATCGCCTGGTCGAGGGCGCCGACGTGGTCCTTCACCTTGCTGCGCTCATCCCTATCCCTTACTCGTATGTCGCACCATCTGAGTTCGTCGACACCAACGTGAAAGGGACACTCAATGTCCTCGAGGCGGTCCGCAGCCATGGGACGCCGCGCCTGATCCATACCTCGACGAGCGAGACCTACGGCACCGCCGTGTACACCCCCATCGACGAACTCCACCCGCTCCAGGGCCAGTCCCCATATTCGGCGAGCAAGATCGGGGCGGACAAGCTCGCCGAGTCCTACTGGCGCTCATTCGAGACACCCGTGGTGACTGTCAGGCCGTTCAACACATACGGTCCCCGGCAGTCGGCACGAGCGTTTCTCCCAAGCGTGCTCGCCCAAGCACTCACGGGCGATGTCGTTCGAGTTGGTTCACTCGATCCCGTTCGCGACATGAACTACGTCGGTGACACGGCACGCGGTTTTCTGCGGGCGGCTGTGGTGCCCGGAATCGAAGGCAATACGTACAATCTTGGGAGCGGACGGGGTGTCACAATGCAACAGCTACTCGATACCGCTCTCGCCGTAACCGGAACGAAGCCGACGGTGGAGGTCGAGGCCGGCCGGCAACGGCCCGTGAAGAGCGAGGTCATGGAATTGATCTGCGACGCCTCCAAGGCCAGACAGGAACTCGAATGGAGCAGCCGGGTGTCTCTCGAGGACGGTATCGGTCGCACTGCCGATTGGATGCGGAAGAACTTGCACGAGTTCAAGCCATCGATCTACAACGTATGACGGACCTGCATGATCTCCGGGAGCGGGCGACGTTCTAGATGCCCGCAGAGTACACGGATATGGTGAAATCGCCGATGCCACCCATAGTGGGGGTTAGTATACTGCACGATGTCACAGGAGGCGCGGGAACGCCGCTCCCAGAGCGTGTGTCGACTAGACACTGCTGGCAGTTTCAGGTAGGAAGAACAACGGCCACCGAGCTGGAGAGGAAGTCACCATGACTGCTACAAGGACCCACATGAGACGGGTCGCGATACTCTATGTCGCTCTCGCGCTCATGGCCGTTTCGATCGTCTTCATGACCGCACCTCGAGCCGATGCGACGTACTCGGGCGGCAATGGATTCATCGTGATCGAGAGCAATTTCGACCTCTGGGTGATGCCGTCGGATAGCACGTCGGCCCCCGTCAAGATCACCGATGCCCTCTTCCCCGAAACCGATCCGGCATTCTCGCCCGATGGGACAAAGATCGCCTTCTCGCGGGCGGATATCGCCGCGGCGGCGAGCATCTGGGTTGCGGACTTCGATCCAAATGGACCCTCCCTATCGGCTCCCGGAACATGGGTACGGGTGACAAACGGCACCACCGATGGGGAGCCCACATGGTCACCCGATGGCACGAAGATCGCCTTCGAGCGGGAGAACCGCACAACGATCGTCTCCGAACCAACCGGTCCGCCGACCGGAGCGACCTCCCCGGATCCGACCGGAGCTCTCCTGACGGACATCACGCCCCCAGGCACGAGTTTCGTAGTGACTGGCGTGCTCGCCGGGCACTTCGTTGAGAATGACCGCACCGGGGCCGTCGGCAAGATCTCGGCCGTCACAGCGACCACGGTCACAGCAACGCTCGCCGGTGGAACTCCCGACAACACCTGGCTGGCCGGCGACCCCTACACGATCACGCCGTCACGCCTCCAGATCTTCTGGGCAGCCTCCGATGGATCAAACACGGCGGGAACCATCCTTTCGACCAGTGGTCCGCGTCCGGTCTACGACGATGCGAATCCCGTGTGGTCTCCGATCACATTCGACTCCGGCAAGGAACTGATTGCCTTCTCAACCAACCGCAACGATGCGTTGGGCACCTATGACGTCTACGTCATGGAGCCGAATAGCGTATTGCCAACCGGAGCGAACCTGACCGGCACCGGCACGTTCGACGATCGCGCGGAGCATCCATCCTGGGCACCGGATGGCTCGCAGATCGCGTTCTATTCCCCCGAACCCGACACGGCGCACACCAACATCTGGCGCCTACCCGTGACCGTGGCCGCGGGCGGCGACGTGACGCCCGGAAGTGCGTTCAACGTCACCGGCGGAGCTACCGGCACCGACAACGACTCGTTCCCAGCTTGGTCCCCGGATGGAGACAAGATTGCCTTCGTTCGCGGGGAGACCGGAGGAGACAAGACGTATGTCATTAATCCGGATGGCACCGGATTGACGCTCGTCTCGACCGCATCTACCCCGACCACACACGTCAAGCCGGATTGGCGACCGACCTTGGTCGGTGTCGACGACACCTACACCGCCGACGAAGATGCGACGTTGATCCAGCCCGCCCCCGGCGTCCTCGACAACGATGCTCTCGTGTCAGCGCTTGGCGTGGCGACTGCCGTGAAGGATTCGGATCCGATGCATGGGGTGTTGACGTTCAATACCAACGGGTCGTTCACGTATGCACATGACGGGTCGGAGACGACCACCGATTCGTTCACCTA
>CAZYLX010000507.1:0-3362 GCA_964648595.1 uncultured Acidimicrobiaceae bacterium | reverse complement strand
CCTCGCCTTGCACGGTCGAATGTGCCTCGCGCAGAGCGTCGCTGTTGCTGACGCCCATGAGATGGTTGACGAGTCCCCAGGCGTAACCCAGGCGGTCGCTCATCTGCTCGACTCCCACGCTCGTCGTTGACCGACTGAACTGCTTACCCAGCGATTGGTCAGCGTTCCTCGGCGTCGGAAGCGACCTCGGCGACGTAGAGCTCGCGGCCCGATCCAGTCGTCACGTCGGCGAGGAGCCAGCCGTCGCCGGCAACAAAGTTGACGGCCAAGGAATCGGGACCGAACACGTCGGTCACAGGCCTGAGCGACCATTCAGGGGCTTGATCTCCCTGGGCCCAGTCGGCGATTGCGACGAGCTGAGGATCGCCGGCCAGCGTTCGACTTGTGGCAAATGACGCGACGATTTGTGATTGCGTGAAGCGGGCAATCTCGTCGCCGGTGACAGGGTCGACGAACCAGAAGTCGCCGCTTCCGGCGGTGTTTCGGAAACCGCTCTCGGCGTCACCGAGTAGTCCAGCGAGCACGGGCTCTCCGTCGCGAGTCAGCAGCTCGAATCGCTGTTCCGAGCTGGCGACCACGAGCTCGAAGTCGTTGGTGAGAACCGACCATGGCGAAACGGTGGGACCGAAGTTGAATGTCTGCCAACCCGTCGACGCCGCGATCCTCGCCACCGAGACCAGCGACCACGGATTTCTGATCGGAGCTGGAGTCCGCTCCCAGACCCGTCCGGCATCAGTCGAACGGGCGACGACTGGATCCTCGCCCGGGAAGTCGGTGGCGATCAGCGTGCCGTCCGGACTCGGGGCCGGGACGCCGAATCTCGGAGCGCCAAGGCCAGCTCGCACCCATGTCGTTCCGTCGGCTGAGCGACTGAGCTCGGTGCCGCCGATCATGAACTCTTCGCCGACGGTGGCAAGCCAACCAATCTCAGTGAACCCGGGTTCGACGAGCTGAGTGGCACCGGTCTCGAGATCAGCGAGCGTCAAGATCTGCTGCGGCCGTTCGATCGACCGGAGCGCGGTGAGATCGTTGGCCGAGAGGTCCAGGTCGGCAAGCTCGACCGATGCCTCGCCATCGTCACCAAATGCCGTGAGCCGTGACGAGGTCAGCCCGATGCCGTAGATCGCCGAAAGGTCGATGCCTGTTCTGGATCGGAACTCCTCTGCGCTGAGCACCCCTCCGGCCGTCTGCAGGATGAGCGCCTTGTCCTTGTTCACTTCGACGTCCAGCTCGACGCGGTGGGTGGCGAGATCGCTTGGGGGAACGAGCACCGGGGTGAGGTCGACAGATCGGGAGCGGCCTCGAGCGTAGAAGACCAGCTGCGAGGGGTTTGGTTCGTCGAATGCTGCCACCTGCGAGTTGCTTCTGACGATGGACCCGCCGGGGTCAACGGTGCTCGTGTGGATGATCACGTTCACCCGTTGGGGTGTCACTCGAAGGCGCACGGAGAAGTCGCCCTCGGACCCGACGAATGCGTCACCGAAGGCGCCGCTGATCCATCGGAACTCCGGTGCTGACGTCTCCCAATTGACTCGTTGCCAATCGAGCGTCGGACCATCGCCGATGAGTGCACCGCTCCGCCGCGTCGGCAGAGGAGGAAGCGTCGAGGCCGTCGATGGAGACTGCGCCGTCGGCTCCATGGTCGTTGTCGGAATCTGCTCGACGGCTTCTTCTTCACCGCTGGACAAGGCAGCGAATCCAACCGCAGCGACAACAGCGGCCAGGATGACGGCGCCGGCAGAGGTCCGCCGGCGAGATCGAGCTATCTCCGGCTTGTTTGGCGTTTCACGGAACGCTTGGTCGTCGATCGGCCTCCCGCCTGTCGGGGGAGCGTCGGCGCCGGCGTCGATGAACTCGATGTCCTCGTCGATCATGGGCGTATCCGTCCGAGGCCCATCAGTTCTGGAGCGGCTGCGTTGCCGCAAGGTAGAACTCCGGGCCCTTCGAGGTGCCGACAACGGCGAGGATGTGGCCTTCGCCGGCGAAGAAGTCCAGGGAACCGACATCGGATCCGAAGACGTCCGTGGCTTCCTCGATGCTCCAGGCTGGGTCGGCTTCGCCGTCTGCCCAACGAGTCATCGCGATCAGCGGAGTCGTGATCACCCCGGCGGAATCGAAGGCGGCCATGATGTTCCTGCGGGCGACGGTCAGCAACCGCTCGCCCGTCGCGGGGTTCTCGAAGTAGAGATTGCCCACGGCGTCATACTTTGCGCCTGCGGCGGCGTCGCCGATCCTGCCGCTCGAGATGACCTCAGAGGTCCGGGGATCGCTGAGGACGAACGACTCACCGTCTGCCGACAACAGAAGCTGGTAGTCGCCGGCATCGAGGGGTATCAAGGGATCCTCGCCTCTGAGAGCCAGACCGTCGGAGTCCTGAAGCACGATGACGTCGTCGACGACCAAGAACGTGCCATTGCGGAGCGGGTTCGTTGTTCGCCGCCAAGTCGACCCGCCGTCTGTCGATCGAGTGATGCGAACCGAACCCGGGCTCAGCCCATACAGGTGGCTCTTGTCGCCGACGACGGTGTACGGGTCGTCGGTTCCCCGTTTGGTTGCCCAGGACCGTCCGCCGAACGAGGTCGACCGATTGTTGGCCGCAAAATCGTCCGCCCACTCCAGAACGAACTGATCACCAGAACGCTGCAGTTCACCCCAAGACATGTCGAAGGTCACGGCGATCGTTTCGACAGTTCCCGTCGTGAGGTCGAAGCGGAGAATCTCTGGGTCGGGTTCCGCCCACAGCTGCGGCGACAGCAGGAGTTCGAGCTCGACATCGGTCAGGGCGGCGTCGGCGACATCGACATAGTCAGCGGCGGGGCCCCGGCGGATTTCGAGCCGACCCTCGCGAACTGTGAGGGAGCTGACCGCTTCGAGTTCGCGCCCCAAGCGGAGAGACAGCGCCTCGGAGTCGATCGTTGCGAACTCGCCGACGAGGGCAACGGCCGTCCCGTCGATGACCGCGATATCAATGAAGCGTTCGGGCCTGAGGAGGTCGGTCTCTGGCTTGTCGGTGGTTGGCAAATCGAGCCGCATTGGCTCGGCCCCGAGCCCGAAGACAAGCAGGTGATCGAGCGGGCGTTCGAGCGGCGCAAGCACGTGAGCACCTTCTGCTGGCATGAACTGGTAGTTGGGGTAGCTGACCAGAAGGCTCTGACGCTGGCCGATGCTGGGGCCCAGGAGTCCGGGTCGAATGGTCCACTCGGTGCTTCCGTCATCGGCAACGAAGCCATCATCGATCCATCGAACGTCTGTCGAGCCAATCTCCCAATCGGCTCGCTCCCACACGAGGCCGGGTCCATCGCCGATCCGAACGCCGTAAGCGGCCTCGAGTTGCCGGCGCTCGGTCGGATTCAGCTCGTTGC
>CAZYLX010000506.1:0-3366 GCA_964648595.1 uncultured Acidimicrobiaceae bacterium | reverse complement strand
ATCCTGCACGCCGATCACGAGCAGAACTGCTCGACCACCACCATGCGGGTGGTTGGTTCGAGCCACGCCGATCCATACGTCTCGGCGTCAGCGGCAACTGCTGCTCTCTACGGCCCTCGTCACGGTGGGGCCAACGAGGCCGTGATCCACATGCTCGAAGAGATCGGCAGTTACGACAACATCGAGCCGTTCGTCGAGTCAGTGAAGGCTGGCGATAGCCGTCTCATGGGTTTCGGCCACCGCGTCTACAAGGCATACGATCCGCGAGCCCGCATCGTCAAGGAGCAGGCCGACAAGGTCTTCGAGGTCACCGGCAAGAGCCCCCTCCTCGACATGGCGCTGAAGCTCGAAGAGATCGCGCTGAGCGACGACTATTTCAAGAGCCGCAATCTCTACCCGAACGTCGACTTCTACACCGGCCTGATCTACCAGTCGATGGGCTTCCCGCTCGACATGTTCACCGTGCTGTTCACGATTGGCCGCATGCCCGGCTGGCTGTCGCACTGGCAGGAGATGCTCGAGCAAGAACAGCGCATCAGCCGTCCCCGACAGATCTACACGGGCCCCGAGGTCCGTGACTACAACCCGATCGCCAGTCGCTGATTCTGAAGCAGTCCGCCGCTCGACCACATTGACCGAGCGGCAAAGTTGATCCATGGGAAGCTGGGGTGATGCATCGCATCACCCCAGTTCTCGTTTTCCTTCTCGTCCTCGCTGCATGCAGCTCCGATGACGAATCGGCTGACGCACCCGGGGCCTCGGAGACCACCGTGACCACTGCGGCGGCAGAGACGAGCACGACGGGCCCGGCGACGGCGGATGCGGACGAAACGACGACGACCGCTGATGAGACAAGCACCTCGGAGACCACCGAGGGCGAACCACAGGAGGAGCCTGATGACGAGGTCGGTCTCCTCTGTTCGAGCTACTTGGCCTCGATCACGCCGCCCTCGTTCGGTGAGGGCCTGGTAGACCTCGCCGAACTGCTGGGAGATGACGCTCCCCCAGGTGTGCTCGATGCGATCGACACGCTGCAGGAGCCAAACGACGACATCGAGGCGTTCTTTGCGGCCCAGAACACGATCGATGGCTACGTCCTACCCATCTGCCGTGAGCGCTTCTCCTCGGCAATCGTGCCGGCAGCCGACAATGCCACTGCCGCCGACGAGTTCCTGGCAGCAGTTCGGAGCGGAGATCGATCCAGCGCCGAGCGACTGGCACCCGACAACGTCATCGTCTTGTTCGACTGGGATGGCTACCCCGACGCCACGGGCGACTTCTCACCGGACAACTCGACCTTCTCCATGCTGCTCGAGCCGACGGTCACGGTGTTCTGCCAACTCGATGGCGGAGCCGTCGAGTTCTGCGCATTCGGAGAGTAGCAACAACCAGCGCTCGGTCAGCCGGCAAGATGGCGAACGCCGGCCAGAGGGTCTCTCGGCCATCGTCGCAACACGACCGACGCCTCGACCGGGATCGTGTCGGTGTTGCCCGCCAGCACCGGATTGAACCGGATACTGGCGATGTCGGGTGACGCGTCAGCTGCGGTGGCAAGCCTCGCCAACAGATCGCGCAACGAGAAACGAGCAGACGCCGTCGGCAGGAGGTCGCTGAGCCATTGCTCGGCCAACAAGCGATCGAGGTCGCGTTCACTGGCCGGCAGGAACACCGACGACATCGCTGCGATCGAGGTCGCAGACGCACCGCCGATGCCGATGGCCAATCTCGAACCCGACGACGTGTTCTGCTCGAGCTCGACCGCCAGGTGCACTCCGGTGGGGGCCGTTGCCTGCACGATGGCCGGCAGCAACTCCTCGTCGAAGGTCTCGTGCATCCGGGCGAACGTCGACCGAACCTGGCCAGCGTCTCTCAAATCGAGCGCAGTCCCGCCGGCCTCGCCCGAGCGTCGGTCGTGCACGCCGCCTGCCTTGAGCACCACCGGGTAACCCAGCCGTTCGGCCACATCGACGACAGCGTCAGCATGATCAGCTACCGAGAACGGGGCGACGGGAAGGTCGAGGTTCGCCAACAGCTCAGCCAAACCGGGTGTGGTCATGGTCATGACCTGTTCTTGTTCGTCACCCAGCTCCTCCGCCAGCCAACCTTCGACAGCTTGGCTGAACACCGGGTCGGCCTCGATGGGAACACCGCGGTTCCGCTTCTTCCACGCGGCGTAGTCGGCCATACGGGCAAGTGCTCCTGCGGCCTGTTCGGGATAGGTGAAGGCGGGGAGGCCAGGCACGACCAGACGCGCTGGATCGACGAGGCCGGTGGCGGCCATCGGCTTGTCGATGCCGATATCCACACGGTGCAGTAGCCCGGAAAGCTCCTCGATCGAAAGTGTCAGCGTGGGAACGATGGCGACAAGCGTCATGTCAACCTCGGCGCTGAGTGCCGCGGCAACGATGACTCGTTCGTAGACCTCCGCGTCGGCCTGCCTCGGGAGCGACAGCGTGTCGGCGTCGCCGATCAGGAGAGCGTCGGCAACAACCGCGTCGACCACGCCGGACGGCACGACCACTTCGAGACCGGCTCGCCGACAGGCCGCAGAAGCCAACGAAGCAAGCGATGCGGTGTTGGAGATGATCGCCACCCGATGCCCGTCCGGAAGTGGCTGATCGACCGCCATTTCTGCTTGCTCGACCAGTTCGCTGACCCGAGGCACGACAACAACACCACTCTGACGAAGCAAGTCCGCCATCGTGTCAGCCTCAGGCTCCACCGCGATGATCGGCTTCACACTCGACACTTCCCGCGCGATCCGAGAGAAGTTGCGCGGGTTGCCGATCGTCGGCTGATAGAGGCAGATGGCTCTCGTTGCCTCGTCAGCCGCCCAGTACTGCAACAAGTCGTTCGTCGAAACATCGGCCCGCTGGCCGATGGCAACGAATGAAGACAGGCCGACGTCGGATCGGAAGAGTTGATCGAGCAGCGCTCCCCCGAGTGGTCCCGACTGAGACAGAACGGCAACCTCGCCCCTTCGCGGTGTACGGATCGGGAGGAACGTCGCGGTCAGGTTGACGGCAGGGTCGGTGTTGACGATGCCGAAGGCCGCAGGACCGATGAGCCGCATTCCGTTGGAGCGAGCGAGCTGGGCAAGCCGGGCCTCTCGTTCTGAGCCCGAGGCGCCCTCATCGCTGAATCCGGCACTGATGATCAGGAGCCCGCCAACTCCGACGGTGGCACATTCGGCCACCACGGCTTCAACCAGCGGTGCTGCGACGGCGATGATGGCCAAGTCAATCGGCCCCTCGATGTCCGAGAGGCTGCCGACCAACGGCAAGCCGGCGACGCGGTCGACGCCGGCGGCCACCGCAGCAGGGTTTACACCCCATGCCGTTCCCTTGAACGGAGCCGAGCTGATGG
>CAZYLX010000505.1:0-3367 GCA_964648595.1 uncultured Acidimicrobiaceae bacterium | reverse complement strand
CCTCGAGATCGCGCTCGCTGATGGTGTCGACCGCCAGATGCTCGACGCCGACCCAACGCTCGGCCTGATCATCCCGATCCTTCAGAGCGAGCTCAGCCGCCAGGGTCCGTCGCTCCACACGATCACGGCCGGTTTGACCGAAGACGAACGCGCCCGACGCAGCACCCGGATCCGAGCGCTCCTCGCCACCGTGGCGGGCATCACTGACGAACCTCAATGACAAGCGCGACCGGAAGGCGCGCGAGCGATGCGCCTCTACGGAAGGTCGCTCTGTCGCTTCCGTCTGACTCGACCGGCATTACCGAGCGCTGCCGGATGCTCATGAGGGGATGGCGTCGAGTTGCTGAAGAAGACCGAGCACGTCCGGCCGGACCATGTATTCGCAGATCTGACCGTCTCTGAACAGAAGTCTCCCGAGTGAGTGCCGCTGAGCGTCCAATAGGCGACCACACGATCCCCCTCAGCGATCAGGTCTTCGATCGTGACTGTTGGCTCTGACACACCACCATGCAGCCATTCGATGTGCTGCACAAAGCCGGCGCGACCCGGTGCCCATCCGCTTGCCTTGGCTGCATGATCGAAGATGTCTGTTGAGGCCAGGGTGTCGAGCAAGTCGACTCGTCCCCTGGCTACGACCTCCTCATAGAACTTCCGGGTGAGCAGTTTGTTGTCTTCGGTCACGGTCATGGATGTGCCTCCACACCAGAGCAGGACGTCTGGTATCGCTTTCGCAGATCCAGGACATCACAAGACCAGCCTTCGGGAGCAGTCTTGTCGCGAAGGATTGACGGAGCCTCAGCCGTCGAGGACTTCCCCGAGACGAGCAGCGAGCGCGGTGTCCGCTGACTCGACTGCGTGGGCGTAGACCCGAAGCGTCATCGAAGGGTCGGCGTGACCGAGTCGAGTGGCCACCGTCCGCACATCTGCACCGTTGGCAATCGCGCTTGTCGCTGACCAGTGCCGCATGTCGTGCAGACGCCACTTCTTGTCGATCCCTGAAGCGTCACGCACTCGCTTCCACCACCAGCCAGTCCGGTCGGGGTTCGGCGGCTCGGCGTCCGGGCTGAACATCCAGATCGTCACGCCAGCCCACTCGTCAGCCATCGACCGCACTAGCTCGAGCGTCGGCCCCGACAGCGCCACCACCCGACGACTTCCCGTCTTGGTTGCCTCGACGCGCTTGCGGGGTCCGTCGTCGTCGCGCTTCGCAACGATGACCTGACGATCGACCACAAGCCGATCATCAACCAGCGCATCCCATCGCAGAGCGGCGAGCTCGGCTCGCCGAGCACCAGTCTCGGCGGCCAGCCGCATCGCAAGATGGCACCACTCGTTGATCCCAGCCGCAGCCTCGATCACCGCTCGCACATCCGCATCAGTCATGGCTTGACGCTGAATGCGCTCGGGCCGTTTGATCGGAGCGTTCGATGCGGGGTTGACGGCGATCCACTCCCAACGAACCGCCTGCTGCAACGCTGCCCGCAGCGCCGAGTGGCGGTTGCGAATCGCCGCCTCACCGACACCGGCCTCACGGGATCGGGCGACGTACCGGTCGATGTCGCTGACCTTCAGCTTCGAGACCTTCTTGTCGCCGATCAGGTCTTCGATCCGCGCACGGCTTTGGACACCTGTTTGGGTTGCCCCGCGAGATCGCGTCCAGAGAAAACCCGGACTTCCCAGACCCCTTCGCCCCGCTTACGGTCCGTCGCCATGGGACGGCCGTCGTTGAAGTCGCCTCGGAAAAGTAGGGATAAAAGTTGGGATGGCCGCTTCCAGCGTTCGAGATTCACTCTTCGCTGTCGAGCTTCAGAAACGCCTCGAAAGCACGTTTCGCCTGGTAGAGCTACTTGATGCGCACGCCAGAGATGGCCCGACTGATCACCAGCTGCTGGATCTGCTCCGTGCCTTCGAAAATGTCGAAGCTCTGATTCGGACCACACCCCTGGTCACCGATATTGCCTTTTGGAGCCCCTGAACAGGGGAAACAGCGAACTCTGTTCCCCGCTGCACACCGCCAGAAACCCCTGTTCCAGAGAAAAGTAGGGATGAAAGTAGGGATGGTTTGGGCCTCGCGACGTTCTGAATCAGACAGTGTCGTCATACCCGCTGCTTACTGTCAGAAGATGGCATCACCCAACCAGAGCGAACAATCCGCCCGCGCCGAAAGCTACGGAGAATCAGCTCAGACGATTCTCAGTGCCATGGCCAAGAGCGAGCACCACGAAACAGCATCAGGCATGCACCATTTGGATCTCTCGCTGACACCGGCCGAGACCGGCCCGCTCTTTCGCGCTCTCATGAGGGCAGAAGCCCAGCTGCTCATGAGCGACGCCGACGCGTTCGAACCGACGAATCCGTTGCGCACGCCAGAGCAACGACGTGTCGACGCGCTCGTCGAGATCGTCACGACAGCGGCCGCAGCGCTCAATCGTTGAGACCCGAGGCGGTCTCCACCCGAGGCGAGCCGCAGGAATTCATGGTCATCTACCGCGTATCTGGGTAACTCGCAGGTCAGAGCGCCTCGTGGGGTCCGATGACAAGAAGCGCTTCGTCCTCGGACTCGCTGAAATGACGCATCGCATCCTGATTGTCTCGCAGTGCGGTGTGGATCTCGTTCGTCGAAGCGTTCCCTAGCTGCAGCCAAACCGCCTTGGGTGGCGGACCGTTCAAGAACGCAAGTTGACGAAAGTCGGAGTCCTTCGAAACGATCATGAAGCCGTGCTCGCCAGCGAAGGCCCAGATCTCGCTGTCGGTCGCAGTGTCCAGACCAACTTCAGTGACGTGCTGACTGTCCGGGTATTCATCTGAGAGTTGGCCGACCAGGTGGCGTGACAGGTTCTGGTCGAACAGCAGTTTCACGCTGGCGTCGCCAGGCGCCGCTCTCGCATCGCTGCGAAGCCGATCGCAGCGCGTACGTGCTCGTCACTCAACTCAGGAAAGTCATCAACGATCTCAGCGCTGGTCATCCCCGATGCGAGGTAGTCCAGAACGTCGTAGACCGCAATCCGCGTTCCGACGAAGCACGGCTTGCCACCGCGCACGCCCGGCCGAGTCTCGATCAACGACATCAGATCCATTCGTCAACACTACACCTACCCATTCCAGCCAACCCGAGCACGGCGGGCGGCCCCGAAAGGCGGCCGTCGAGTCGTCCGCCGAAAAAGGTAGGGACAAAAGTAGGGATCTCGGCAGCCAGCGGCCAAGAATCGGCGCCGCTGTTCAGCTCCCGCGACCGCCCAGCCTGAACGTCTCCCCTGGTAGAGCTACTTGATCCGCACCCCGGAGATGGCCCGACTGATCACCAGCTGCTGAATCTGCTCAGTTCCTTCAAATATGTCGAAGGTCTGATTTGGACCTATCCGCTGTT
>CAZYLX010000504.1:0-3372 GCA_964648595.1 uncultured Acidimicrobiaceae bacterium | reverse complement strand
GAGGCGGAAATGGTGGCCAACGACTGGTCGTATTCGGCGCGGCGGGTGGGGTCTGACAGGACTCGCCACGCATCGTTGACCGCAATCATGGTTGTCTCGGTATCGACACCGGCCACATCGGGATGGAACTCCCGAGCCTTCGCCCGATAGGCGGCGCGCAGCGTTGACAGGTCACAACCGCTCGTCACATCGAGGAGGTCGTACAGCGTGGCCATCGGGCTTCGATCAGCTCCTACTCAGCGCTGACGTCGAGCCCGATAGCGCCCGATGAGCGCGCTGGTCGAGCTGTCATGGTCGACCGAGGCGTCGCATGTGAGCTCAGGAACGATGCCTCGAGCAAGTTCTTTCCCGAGCTCGACGCCCCACTGATCGAACGAGTTGACGCCCCACACCACGCCTTGGGTGAACACCTTTTGCTCGTAGAGCGCAATGAGCTGACCGAGCACTCGAGGCGTGAGCGCGTCGGCCAAGATCATGTTCGTTGGCCGATCACCCGGGAAGCTCCGGTGGGGAACAAGATCCTCCGCTGCTCCGGCGGCCCGGAGTTCCTCGGCCGTCTTCCCGAAGGCCAGCGCTTCCGCCTGAGCAAAGAGGTTCGCAATCAGGAGATCGTGCTGACCCCCGACGTCACGGGCCGGGTTGACGATGCCGATCAGGTCGGCGGGGATCACCGATGTGCCCTGGTGGATCAGTTGGTAGAAGGCGTGTTGTCCGTTCGTTCCCGGCTCTCCCCAGATGACCGGACCGGTGTCATAGTCGACTGGTTGGCCATCGAGGGTGACCCGCTTGCCGTTGCTCTCCATGTCGAGCTGTTGCAGATACGCAGGAAAGCGCTCGAGGTATTGGCTGTAGGGAAGCACGGCGTGCGTGCTGTGGCCCAGGAAGTTGCGGTACCAGACACCGATGAGCCCGAGCATGGCCGGCAGGTTCTCGGCGATCGGGGCCGTTCGATAGTGCTCATCGATGTCGTGGAAGCCAGCGAGGAACTCGCGGAACTCAGTAGGGCCAATTGCCAACATCAGGCTCATCCCGATGGCGGAGTCGACCGAATAGCGACCGCCAACCCAGTCCCAGAAGCCGAACATGTTCTCGGTGTCGATCCCGAACTCGGCGACGGCATCGGCATTGGTCGACAAGGCGATGAAGTGTTTCGCGACCTCAGCGTCTTGGCCGAGGCCGTCGACGATCCACGCCCGAGCACTGGCCGCATTTGCCATCGTCTCTTGTGTGGTGAACGTCTTCGATGCGATGAGGAAGAGGGTCTCAGCGGGATCGAGCGGGCGCAGCGTCTCGACCATGTGGGTCGGATCGACGTTGGAGACAAAATGGCAGTGCAGATCTTCTCGGTAGGCCGCGAGTGCTCGGTACGCCATCAGCGGGCCCAGATCGGAGCCACCAATGCCGATGTTGACCACGTGGCGGATGCGAGCACCCGTCGCACCGGTCCACGCTCCGGAACGGACTCGATCGGCAACAGCTGACATCCGCCCGAGTACGTCGTGAACGTCGGGAACCACGTTGTGGCCATCGACGTCGATCACGGCATCGGCCGGCGCTCGCAGAGCGGTATGCAGGACCGGTCGGCCCTCGGTGATGTTGATGCGATCGCCGCGGAACTGGGCGGCAATCCGCTCCTCCAAGCCAACGGATTCGGCCAAGGCAACAAGCCCGGCAACCACCTCGTCGTCGATCAAGTTCTTCGACATGTCGGCAAAGAGGTCGGCCGCCTCGAGCGAGTAACGGTCGACCCGCCCTGGATCAGCGGCGAACGCTTGGCGAAGGCTGGGCCGATCGCGCTTCGCAAGATCGGTGAGGTGCTGCCATTGCGGTGTCGACGAGATCACGTTCGGCTCCTGAGCTGAGGGTGAACCACGGACCGTAGCGAACTGTTCATGAGCTGCACGAGAGCATCGAACAGCCCACTCTCGTCCTGGCCCAATCTGGTCGCTTGGCCGCGAACTCTTCTTTACCAGGCTGCTCATCGAACGGCCGGCGAAGGAGTTCGAGCAGATCGCTGACCATCTGGTGGTCACCGAGCTCGGACTTGTCGATCGCGACCTGAGCGAGGTAGTTCCGCAGCACGTACTTGGGATTGACCGAGTGCATCACGGCACGGCGCTCCGAAGTGTCCTGGCCGGCCGACGCCGCGAGATAGTCGGCTAGCCACTTCTTGGTGTCGGCCTCGAGGTCGCCGGTCAGCTGCTCGGGGAGGTAGTAGGCCACCATGAGTTGGTCGAGCGCGTCATCCACGTCGCCGCTCAATTCGGTGATCTCGAGATCACCAAGAGTCCGGAAAAAGATGGTCATGTCGGTCTCGGCGCGAGGGAGAAGCTCGAGCAGCCGATCGGCGAGGTCGGACGTCGAGGTGGGATCAGCCCCGGTGAGCCCGAGCTTTTCGGCGAGAGCCGCCTGCCAACCGTTGGTGAACCGCTCGCCGTAGGTGTCAAGGGCGTCCTGGAGCGGTTCTGGACCGTCTAGGAGGCCGATCAACGCGTTGCCAAGGCGGGAGAGGTTCCACAGACCGATCTGCGGTTGGTGGCCGTACCGGTAGCGCTTGCCGCCGGCGTCTGTGGTGTTGGGAGTCCAGCCCGGGTCGAAGTCCTCGAGCCAGCCGTAGGGGCCGTAGTCGATCGTGAGTCCCAAAATCGAGAGGTTGTCGGTGTTCATGACCCCGTGGACGAAACCCACCCGCATCCAGTCGACCATGAGATCAGCCGTGCGCTCGACGACCTCGGTGAACCATGCGGCGATGACGTCGGGGTTGACGACGCCGTCGTCGGGAACGTGGTGGGGAAAGAAGCGCAGGATGGTGTGGTCCACCATGGCCGTGAGCAGGTCGAGGTCGCCGCGTGACGCCGGCAACTCGAAGCTGCCGAACCGGACAAAGCTCGGGGCGACACGGCAGACAACCGCACCTTGTTCCGGCGCTGGGTGACCGTCATAGAGCATGTCGCGGACCACATCGTCGCCGGTGAGGGTGAGACTGAGGGCTCGGGTTGTCGGCACACCGAGGTGATGCATTGCCTCGCTGCACAGGAATTCCCGAATCGAAGACCGGATGACGGCCCGCCCGTCGGCACTTCGGGAATACGGGGTTGGTCCAGCACCCTTGAGCTGCAGGTGCTGATGGCCGCCGTCGGGAGTGGTGACCTCGGCGAGCGAGATGGCTCGGCCATCGCCGAGCTGCCCGGCCCAGTTTCCGAACTGGTGACCGCCGTAGTTGGCGGCAAAGGTGCGCATGCCTGGCAGAAGTTCGTTGCCGCTGAAGACTCGGGCGAATTGGTCGGTTGCGACATCATCAGGATCGAGACCGAGCGTCTCTGCCACTTCGGCCGAGTGAGCAACCAGGGTGGGGCCGGCGGTCGGTGTCGG
>CAZYLX010000503.1:0-3376 GCA_964648595.1 uncultured Acidimicrobiaceae bacterium | reverse complement strand
GAGCCAACCGACCCACAGCGCCTGCTCTACAACATCTCGAACTTCATCCTGGCCATCACGAAGCTGGCCCAGACGAACCTGCGAAATGTGATCGGCGAGATGACCCTCGACGAGGCGTTCACTTCCCGTGAGCGGGTCAATGGCACGCTTCGCCAGATCCTCGACGACGCCACAGACAAGTGGGGTGTCCGGGTGGTGCGAGTCGAGATCCAGCGGATCGATCCTCCGGCCGATGTCATGCACGCCATGCACGAGCAGATGAAGGCCGAGCGCACCCGTCGTGCCGTCGTGACCGAAGCAGAAGGTGCTCGCGAAGCTGCGATCACCCGAGCCGAGGGCGACAAGGCCAGCGCCATCCTCACCGCAGAAGGCAACCGTCAGAAGGACATCTTGAACGCGGAAGGTGAAGCACAGGCGGTTCGCACCCGGGCCGAGGCCGAGCAGTACCGCCAGGAGGTCGTTGCTGCCGGTGAGGCCAACGCCATCCACGCCGTCTATGGCGCCATCATCAACTCCGGCACCGACGATCGTGTCATCGCCATCAAGTATCTCGAGTCACTCGGTGTGATCGCCAACGGTCAGGCAACGAAGATCTTCGTGCCGGCCGACATGAGCGCAACGCTCGGCGCGATCGGTGGCATCGCCGAGATGCTCAAGAGCGGCGATGACGATGACGGTGTCACGACCGTGGCTGCGGCAGCCGTCGAGCGAAAGGCCGCCCGTCGCTCCGTCCCGCAGGGATCGGTATCTGAACCGCCACCGGCACCCACGGCACCTCGCCCGCCCATGCCGCCCCGCTGAGGCAGTAGAAACGAAGAGGCTGAGACGGGTCAGTCTCCGGTCACCCGACCTCTGCGTCGATGCCACGAGCAGTACAGTCGCCGAGATGGACGGACACCGACCGACTCGGTCGTTCGGCGTCCTCCTGGCGGCCGCGATGTTGCTGTTGTCGTGCACCGGGGGGGAGTCGGAGGATGCTGCACCGACCACGTCTGTCGCGCCGACAACCACGACCATCCCGGCCTACGACCTCGACGCGATCGGGCCGGCGGAGCTCGGCGATCTGGCCGACTGCAACGGCTCGCTCGGTTCCGAGCGGCTCCGTTTCCGGGCTGACATCGCCCCTGAACACTCCGGGGACGAAACCGTTGTATCGGTCGAGTGTGCGGGTGAAGAGCTCCATCACGTCGTGCTCCTCTCCGGGCCCGTCGAGGCTGGTGTCGTGTTGTCAGAACCCATCGTTGGATCGCAGCCCCAGCCGATCGGGGTCGACCCGGTTCGCATCATGGCCTTCCAGGTCGACGGCGAGCGAGCGCTCCAGACCGTGTATCGCTGGGACGACGGCCGGCTTCGGGCAATGTCGGAGACCGTCTTGTCGATCGACGACTATTTTGCGGCCATCGGCACGCCGATCGAGGCCGTGGAACCGCTCACCCGAGCCGATCTCTTCGACAAGGCCAGCCCTGCGGTAGCCCGCCTCGAAGGCACCACCTGCGCCGCTGGATTGATCAATGCCGGGACCGGCTTCCTCATCGCGCCCGACCTCGTTGTGACCGCTGCCCATGTGGTCGAGGGTTACGAGTCGATGATCGTCACGATGATCGATGGCGAGGAACGGGTTGGCAACACGATCGGGTTCGCTCCCGGCCAGGACGCGGCGCTGGTGCGTCTGGTCGAACCCGTCGACTCGACGCCCCTGGTGTGGAGCGAGCAGTCGCCACGGGTCGGGTTCGACATTTCCGTGCTGGGCTATCCCCTCAACCTCGATCTCAGCGTCACCGCCGGCACCATCAGCGGTGTTGGGCGAACCATCTTGTTCCCGAGTGGTGATCAGATCCCGAACGTCATGCAAACCGATGCCCTCACGAACCCCGGCAACAGCGGTGGGCCGTGGCTCGACGAGACCGGCCGAGTGATCGGGCTCCACATCGCGGGGCGCGATGGAGCGGCGGGAATCAACTGGGGTGTCGAGGCCGAGGTCGTTCGGGCGCTGGTCGATCAGTGGGCGGTCGAACCTCAGCCCTACCAGCCGTGTGCCCCACCCGAGGCCTTCCTCGTCCGAGCCGATGCAACTGGCGACAAGATCGACGAACTGGTCGAGCTCTTCAGCGACTACGCCGGCGGCATCACAACCGGCGACTTCGCTCTCTCCTACGAACGTCTGTGGCAACCAACGATTCCGCTCACCGCATGGTCGGCCGACCTGGCCACCTCCACTTGGAGCGACGTGGCGATCACGAGCGTCGTCGATGCTCCGGCGGACCGGGTCGAGGAGTACAGCCTGGGCGAGGTCAACTCGTTCGAGGTCCGGGTGTCGGCAACGACGAACCAGGCGCCTCGCTTCGGACCAGAGGGCCAGGATTGCACGAACTGGGAGCTGGTGTACCTCGTTGCATCGACCGACGGCGTGTTCTGGCAGATCGTCTCGAGCGGCGGCAGCGTTCCAAACGCCTGCTGACCTCCGTGCTCACTGCTTGACGGTGCCGCTTCCCGTTCACTGAGACGGGTGGTAGCGTCACCGCCGTCACAGCATTGTGCGAAGTCCGGTGAGATCCCGGCACTGTCCCGCAACGGTAGTTCTGCCGCAGCCACCAACTGCGAGCCGACGAGTCCGGTCGACCGATGTCGTGCGAAGCAACCAGACCCTCGAGACAAGGGCGGTTCGCAGGTTTACCTCCGATCCCACTTGTCCTCCCGAACGTGGAGGATTTTCCATGAAGTACACCCGTTTGTTCGCGCTGTTCGTAGCACTGCTGTTGATTGCGGCATCGTGCGGAAGCGATGACAGTGAGACCTCGGAAGCAGCCGAGGCCACAACGTCGACCGAAGCCGCTGCCGAGGCTGAAGATGACAGTGAAGCGATGGAAGAAGACGAGGCCGAGGACGCGATGGAGGATGTGGAGGAGGCCGAGCCCGAGTTCGCGTCGGCGATCATCTCGCTCTCCCCGACCGCGACCGAAATGCTCTTCGCCATCGACGCCGGCGACCACGTGCTGGCCGTCGACGACTTCTCCAACTACCCCGAGGACGCAGCGGCCAAGATGCAGGGTCTGTCCGGCTTCGAGCCGAATGTCGAGGCCATTGCCTCCCTCGAGCCTGACCTCGTGGTCACCGACGGCACAAATCCCGACTTCATTTCCCAGCTCGATGCCCTGGGCATTAACCACTGGGAGGGTCCGGCGGCCGCCGATTTCGACGACATCTACGCTCAGATCGAACAACTCGGAGCGGCGACCGGCAAGGTCGGGGAAGCGGCAGAGCTCGTGTCCTCGATGTCAGCTCGGGTCGAAGCGGTGACCAGCACCGTCGCAACGCCAGACGTTGCGCTCACCTTCTACCACGAGCTCGATCCGACCTTCTACTCGGTGTCACCGGC
>CAZYLX010000502.1:0-3377 GCA_964648595.1 uncultured Acidimicrobiaceae bacterium | reverse complement strand
GAGCCGGTACGGGGTAGTCGAGATTGCGCCCGGCGGTCGCGCCGTCTCGATCGAGGAGAAGCCGGACCACCCGCGTTCGAACTACGCGGTGCCGGGGTTCTATCTCTACGACGGACGGGCCGTCGATGTCGCCCGCGAGATCCGGCCGTCCGCACGCGGCGAGCTGGAGATCACCGACGTGAACCGCTGGTACCTCGAGCGCGGCGAGCTCCAAGTGACGGCATTCGGCCGCGGTATCGCGTGGCTCGACAGCGGGACGCACGAGAGCCTGCTCGAAGCATCCAATTTCGTCGCGACCATCGAACGCAGGCAGGGCCTCAAGATCGCCTGCCCCGAGGAGATCGCGTTCCTTCGTGGCTACATCGACCTCGACCAGCTCGCGGCGTTGGTCAATGACATGCCGGTCTCCGGCTATCGGGACTACCTCGCACGAGTCGTCGCCGACGCTGCACCCGACCGATGATCGCGGTCGTCGGAGCGAACGGCCAGGTGGGCTCGGCGATCGCGGCGCTTCTCGGACCGTCGGCCACTCCGTTCACCCGAGCCGATTTCGACGTCACCGACCGCCGGGCCATGCGCACAGCGTTGGCGGGCGCTGAGCTCGATGCGATCTTCAATTGCGCTGCCTACACGGCCGTCGACCGGGCCGAGAACGACCGGGACCTGGCGTTCGCCGTCAACGCCGCTGCCGCTGCGGAGCTCGCATCGGTCGCCGCCGACCTCGGCGTGCCGTTTGTGACGTTCTCGACCGACTACGTGTTCGATGGCACCAAGGGTGCCCCATATGTGGAGTCGGACGAGCCGAATCCGCTCAACGTGTACGGTTCGAGCAAGCTCGCGGGAGAGCGACTCGTATTGGATGCCCACGCCGACGCGCTGGTGATCCGGACCAGTTGGGTGCTCTCGGGGAGCCACCCCAACTTTGCCGCAACGATCGTGGATCGGGCGAAGAGCGGACCGGTGCACGTGGTGGACGACCAGTTCGGTCGGCCGACCATCGCCTCCGATTTGGCGCGAGCCTCGCTGGCCGCTCTCGATGCTCGTGCAAGCGGCATTCTGCATCTCACCAACACCCCCACGGTGTCGTGGTTCACGCTCGCACGCGACTGCGTCGATTTCGCCGGTCTCGATCCGGCATTGGTCGAACCTCGCACCACTGCGGCGGTACCGGACCGTGCCCACCGGCCCAGCGATGGCTCGCTGGACAGCGAGCGAATCGCCGGATTCGGACTCGACCCGATGCCCCCGTATCGCGAAGCGCTGGCTGGTGTCATCGCACAGCTGACGGGTGGGGCGGAGGGCCCCGTCAACCTCTGACGGAGTCCCGACGCGGTCGGTTGGAGAGACAGCAGCGCCCAATCGGGAGGAACCTATGACGTGACGCTGGTACCCATCACCGTGCGGGGGAACCCGCCCCTTTTCGCCACACGTGCCAAGCCTTGAAGGAGAACGTCGATGTCGCCCGTCCTCGCCTACCTCGATCCCGCCACCGGAACCCTGATCGTCTCCGCAATCGTCGGCGGATTCGCTGCGATCGCCATGGTGTTCAAGAAGTTCTGGTTCCAGATCAAGGGCGTGTTCACCGGCGGCAAGTCGACACCGCCGGTCACCGCCGACACTCCGGGCGACGAGGCCTAGCTTCCCGCCGCCATTGCCCTTTCGACGAGGTCGTTGAGCGCCGCGGCGCCGGCCGCAGCCGACGATCCCGGGTTGTAGACCGTCTGTTCGCGCAGCTCTGCCAGCCGCGTCCGATACTCACCGGCATGGTTGAGGAGTTCCGCTACCGCCTGTGACGACGCTTCCACGTTGCCCGGCTCCACGATCGTGCCGATCTCGCTGCGCATGCGATCCTCGAACGGAACGATTCCGAGCTGCTCCCATTGCGGGTTGTTGACCTTCGGCGGGAGGTCGACGAATAGCACCGGGCGTTCGGTGCCGAGTGCATATTCGAGGGCTGCTCCCGACCAGTCCGAGATCATCAGGTCCGCTTCCATGAAGCTGTCCTCGCTCGTGATCGATGTTTCGAACACAACGTTTGATCGATCGCCGAAGCGACGCTGCAAGTCGGCGATGATGCCGGCTCCTTCTGGATAGATCGACTCGAAGAACGCGGGGTGCGGACGGACGACTACTCGGTAGCCGTCGGTCGAGAGCCGGTCGATGAGCGCCGCCCCGTCGGCGGCCAGCACGTTGTCGGCCCCCCAAGAGGGTGCAATCAGGACCGTCGTCGTGTCGGGATGGGTCTTGGCGTACGATCGATAGGTCGCTGCGATGCGGTCGAGTTTTGGATAACCGATCTCGCGAAGCTCGTACCCCGTCTTGCCAATCTGCTCGAAGTGCTTCGTCAGCTCATCGCGATGGTGCGGTCCGGTGCAGAAGAACACGTCGTAGGCGTCGAACGCACCGGGCCGATAGGCCATATTGATGCTGTTTAGCGAGTGGAACGCGTAGACGCAGGTGGGGGTCTCCGGACGCTTGATGTGGAACGAATCGAGGTCCGGCATCGTGGTCACGAACACGGGGCTGTCGACCGTGGGGAGGAACGCTGCAAGGGAGTCGCGAATGACGTAGACAGCCATGCGCGCGTTGTGGTCCTCGAGGCGAGGATCCTCGGGATCGGAAGTGACATACACCACCGGAACCGTGTGATCGTCCATCACGTCGACCAGATACGGACCGAGTTGGTTCCAGGTGTAGTCATCCTCCGCGTAGGCGAGGATCGGCCGTTCGGCGATCGGTGTCGACCGAATCGCTTCGGCGTCCTCTCGCTCACGCATCTGCGCCTTGACTCGTGCGAAGAATTTGGCCACGACCCGCTCCTTGTTCGTCGGAAGTCCCGGTAGGCATGATATTGCCGACCCGCGCTCCGGCGGTGCTGCGCGTTCCTACGGGATCGAGTTGATCAGATCAATGAGTCGGTCACCGGTGAGACGACGCGGGTTGTTGGCGAGTCGCTGCGGATTCACGCTGTTGACCATGCGGTCACGCGCGGTCGGACTCCCGGCGCCAACTCCAGTGAGCGTGATATCGAGGCCGACGCTCGCGATCAGTTCCTCGATGATACGGCGGCCACTCGACGCGTCTGGGGCATCGAGGGAGGCCAGAACCCCGCCGATGACGCTGAGCACGTGGTCGGGTCCCCGGGCGTCGAGACAGTCGGCCTCGGTTACGCCGGCGTTGAACTCCAGGACGGGTCCGAGCGTCAGGGCCACGGCGTGACCATGCGGGACGCCGTGGTTCGTCGTCAGCACATACGACAGGGCGTGCGATGCGGTGGTCATCGACGTGTCGATCGCCATGCCGCTGAGATGTGCCGCCTCGCACATGGCCGCGCGCGAACGCGGGTCGGGTCGGTGGACCGCGTTCGAGAGGGCTCC
>CAZYLX010000501.1:0-3377 GCA_964648595.1 uncultured Acidimicrobiaceae bacterium | reverse complement strand
CCAGGTGCGTGCCGTCGTCTCGTTCGAGGACGTCCACGCCCTGCATGGCCCGTAGGGCCGGGGTCGATTCGGGGTCGGTCTTCCTGGCGATCGTGTAGCGAGTTGTCGTGAGTTCGATGGCGGCACCGAACTCGTTCTCGAGACGGTGCGTGGCGACTTCGAACTGCATGGGACCAACGGCGGCCAGGATGGGCTGCGCATCACCCGTGTGCTCGTCACGCAACACCTGAACGGCGCCTTCTTCGTCGAGCTGGGCCACGCCTTTTCGGAACTGCTTGAACTTCGAGGTGTCTTTCACGCGGGCTCGCATGAAATACTCCGGAGCGAATGCCGGGAGCGGCGGCCACTCGCATTGCGGGCCGACATAGACAGCGTCGCCGACGCGGAGGTCGTTGGCGTTGACGAGGCCGAGAATGTCGCCCGGGTAGGCGGTGTCGATGGTCTCACGATCCTGACCGAACAGGGTTTGTGCGTACTTGGTCGAGAACTGACGCCCCGATCGTCCTGCGATAGCTGTCATTCCTCGATCGAATTCGCCCGAACACACACGGACGAAGGCGATACGGTCTCTATGAGCTTTGTCCATACCGGCCTGCACCTTGAAGACCAGCCCGCTGAACGGTGCATCGAGCGCTCGCCTCGTGCCGTCGGCCTGGATTCGTGGTGCCGGTGAAGGAACGAGATCCACCACGCCGTCGAGCAAGAAGCGGATACCGAAATTCGTGAGCGCCGACCCGAAGAACACCGGCGTGCTCTCACAGGCGAGGAAGGATTTCTGGTCGACCGTACGACCAAGCGCGGTGAGCAGTTCCGCTTCTTCGTGAGCGGTGGTCCACCACTCGCCTTCGTCGATGGCGGCCTGCTCGGCGCTGACCTCTTCTTCGGGAGCGATCGTGGATCCGTGGGCAGTTCGTTCGAAGCGCGTGTAGACGCCGGTCTGCTGATGAATGACGCCACGGAAGTCGCCGGGAATACCGACGGGCCATGTGACCGGGGTCGGTTCGACGATGAGTGTCTCTTCGATCTCGTCGAGGAGTTCGAGTGGCGCCCTGCCCGGTCGGTCCCACTTGTTGATGAACGTCAGGAACGGAATTTCCCGCTCGCGGCAGACCTCGAAGAGCTTCAGGGTTTGCGGCTCGATGCCCTTCGCCGCGTCGAGGACCATGATCGCGGCGTCCGCGGCCGCCAACACCCGGTAGGTGTCTTCTGAGAAGTCGCGGTGGCCGGGCGTATCGAGCAGGTTCATGGTGCAGCCGTGATGCTCGAATTGCAGTGCTGCCGAGGTGATCGAGATGCCCCGCTGTTGCTCCATCTCCATCCAGTCGGACGTCGCGGAACGCCGACCTCCCCTCGCCTTGACGGTGCCCGCTTCCTTGCCAAGCGCCCCGCCGTAGAGCAAGAACTTCTCGGTCAATGTGGTCTTGCCCGCATCGGGGTGCGAGATGATCGCAAACGTACGCCGACGGGTGGCTTCAGCTTTCGGGTCGGCATCAGACATAGACGCCAACGCTACGCCCTCCAGATGGGGATCACGGTCGATTGCGATCACTGCCCAGTACTGGTTGGGGAGTGGTCGGTGATGGGTGCTGGGTGATTCTTCCTGGATCGAACCGATTGGCGTGGCCAACTCGACAACAGAACATGAAGCTTCGATCGTTCATCCTCATTCCCGTTCTGTTTGCCCTGATGTTTCTCACCGCGTGCGAGCGAAGTGAGGTCAACGGCATCGGGTCCTACACACCGGATGCCGTGGCTCCACCGCAGCTGGACGCCGCCGTCGGGTCGTGCGAGATCGGCGCGTGGGGGTGGGTCGCCGGTCATGGCTCGGTGGTCAACCCGACTGCCGGTGTTGCGACCTACGAGATCGTCATTGCATTCGAGGACGACGACCTTCGTTTGGGTCAGGGATCGGCTTGGATCCGAGATCTCGACTCGGGCCAGACCGTTTCCTTCGATGCTGCCGCTCACCTCGGTGACCGCTCCGGTTCGATGACGGGGTGTCGGGTGATCACCGTCAATCGCTGGAGCCCTGAACGAGTGTGAACAAGGGTTCGGCGATCGCTGCACGGGGTGCGTAGTCTCAAGCGGTGCTTGCTGAACACCCCGCTCCGTATCCGGGAGCCCACCGCCCAGACCGTTCCTGGACCGTCGACAGCCATGGCCTGGCCGTCGCCGCCTACCAGTGGGGAGACGATGGCGGTCGACCGCTCTTGCTTGCCCATGGTGGGTTCGACTTCGCCGGAACGATGGACGGTTTTGCGCCGCTCTTGGCGGCAGAGGGCTGGCGTGTCATCAGCTGGGACCATCGCGGCCATGGAAACAGCGAGCATGCTGCGCTCTACAACTGGGAGGCCGATCAACGAGACGCCCTCGCTGTGATCTCATCGGTCACGGGTCAGGCGGTTCCCTTCATTGGCCATTCAAAAGGCGGCGGAGTGCTCATGGCGTTGGCCGACGTTCGACCTGACCGAATCTCGGCGATGGTCAACCTCGACGGATTGCCGTCGGTCCGTGCTGTTCCCGACGTCTCTGATCGCGAGCGGCGACGCTTGATGGCGGCCGAGCTGGCGCAACGCCTCGACTACCGTCGCACGGCCCATGATGGCCAGCGCAAGCCTGGCACCTTGCAGGATCTCGCGGCGCGGCGTCAGAAGATGAATCCTCGGCTTCCGATCGGATGGCTCGAGTATCTGGTGCCGATCGGTGCAACAGAGTCTGAAGACGGCTGGAGGTGGAAGCTCGATCCTTCGATGCGGTTCGGCGGATTCGGCCCCTATCGCCCGGAGTGGAGCCTGGCCCGCCTTCCGGGTCTGCGAGCACCGTTCCTCGGTGTTCTGGGGCTCGAAGAGGACGCGATGAGTTGGGGAACCGAGCCAGAAGACGTCGTCCATTGGTTGCCCCGCGGCCATCAGTTCGAAACCCTCGAGGGTGTCGGACACTTCGTCCACATCGAACGACCGCAGCAGGTCGCTGATCTCGTCTTGGAGTTCCTCTCGTGACCGGCTCGCTTCGCATGCTCTCCCACAACCGGGTCGAGATCGCCCTCCATCAGCTCACCGAGGCCAGCGGCTCGCCCTTGCTGGTGCTGCATGGACTGGGTGAGCGGACTGCGATGCCTCGCGACCCTTGGTCGGCGTGGCCTGGCCCGATCTACGGCATCGACTTCACCGGGCATGGTGAAAGTACGGTCCCGGCCGGAGGCGGCTACACCGCCGAGGTCTTGATGAGTGACGTCGATGTTGCCCTGGCCGAAATCGGACCAGCGACGATTCTGGGTCGCGGGCTCGGTGGCTACATCGGCTTGCTCCTCGCTGGGGCTCGGCCTGATCTCGCGCTCGGAATGGTGGTCGATGACGGACCCGGCCTGGCCGGTGGGG
>CAZYLX010000500.1:0-3401 GCA_964648595.1 uncultured Acidimicrobiaceae bacterium | reverse complement strand
GAGCCGATCACAACGCGGGCTACTCCAAGATCGAACAGGGCCTTGGCCGCGTCGATCGAGCGAACCCCGCCGCCAACCTGCACTGGCACGTCGACAGAAGCGCAGATCTCAGCGATCACAGATCGATTGACCGGATCACCCGACTTCGCAGCGTCGAGATCGACCACGTGGAGCCACTGCGCCCCCTCCTCGACAAATGCACGAGCTTGCGCCGATGGGTCGGTGCCATAGACGGTCTCCTGGGCGTAGTCGCCCTGGTACAGGCGAACGGCATTTCCGTTGCGAAGATCGATGGCCGGGAACAGCTTCACGCCGCCCCCGTTTCGCTCTCCGCAGCTGCTGCAAGCTGCACGAAGTTACTGAGCAGAGCGAGGCCGGCTTTCGCCGACTTCTCCGGGTGGAACTGCGTGGCCCATGTGGTGCCGCTGTGGATCGCCGCGGTCTGCGGCCCCCCGTACGAACAGGTTGCCGAGACTTCCGGTGCCAGCGGTCCGACGAAGCTGTGCACGAAATACATCCACGCACCGTCGAGGCCGGCCAGCAATGGATCGACGGCGCCCACCTCGGGAGTGAGATCGATGCGATTCCACTGCATCTGCGGCCGAATGGTCGTGTCCGGCAGCCAATCGACGGTGCCGGGAAGAATCCCGAGCCCATCGACGCCTGAGCTCTCGACCGAGCCGTCATACATCATCTGCATCCCGACGCAGATCCCGATGAACGGACGCGGATCGGCGGCCGCTTCGATGGCAACTTCGGCAAGGCCGGCGTCGTGCAGGGCCCGCATACACGCACCGAACGCCCCGACGCCGGGGAGAACCACGGCATCAGCATCAGCGATGAGCCCATGATCAGCAGTGAGTCGAGCATCGGCGCCGACATGGCAGAGGCTCTGGTGGGCTGAATGCAGATTGCCGATGCCGTAGTCGAGCACGGCCAGGAGAGGCCCGGTCATGGTTCACCGGTAGCGATATCGCTCTGCACGGCCAGCGACCCCTTGGTCGAAGGCACGCCGCCACCCTGGATCGAGACGGCATCGCGGAGGCAACGGGCAAGACCCTTGAACGACGCTTCGATGATGTGATGGGTGTTTCGACCCGACTTCATCCGTATGTGGAGCGTGATGCCGGCGGCAGTGGCAAAGCTCTGGAAGACATGTTCCGCCAGCTGGGGATCGAATGGCGGCGTGCCAAGCGGCAGGGATTCTGGCATCTCGACATCCCACACGAAGAACGGTCGCCCGGACAGATCGAGAGCAACTTCCATGAGGGCCTCATCGAGCGGATAAAGCCCACTGGCGAAGCGGCGAACACCGGCCTTGTCGCCAACCGCTTCTTGGAAGCACTCACCGAGGAGGATCGATGTGTCCTCGACGGTGTGGTGGGAATCGACCGCAAGGTCGCCAACGGCCTTCACCGACAGGTCGAATCCACCGTGGCGACCGATTTGGTCGAGCATGTGATCGAAGAACGGAAGGCCGGTCTCGACTGAGACGAGTCCAGTGCCATCGAGATCGAGCGAGATCTCGATGGAGGTCTCGCCGGTCTGGCGGCGCTTGCTGCTGGTTCGACGGGGTGACATGGTCATGCGAGGGCCTCACGAAGTGCGGTCAGGAAACGAGTGTTGTCTTCTGGCGTACCGACGGTGACCCGTAGGCAGCCTTCGAGATGGTCCCAGTTCGAGGTGTTGCGAACCAGCACGGAAGCATCGACCAGGCGTTGCCACAGTGCGTCACCATCGCCACCCGGGGGTCGAAAGAGGATGAAGTTCGCACCGGAGGGCCAGACGGTCGCGCCGAGCGCGGTCAGGGCCGTTTCGATGCGGCCTCGTTCTTCAACGATGAGCGACACCCGCTGCTCCATCTCATCGAGAAAGTCGAGCGCGGCCAGGCCAGCAGCCTGCTTCAGTGCATCGAGGTGGTACGGCAAGACGACCTTCTCGAGGTCCTCGACCAACCAAGCAGGAGCGAGCAGGTAGCCGAGCCTTGCGCCGGCCATCGCCCAGGTCTTGGAATAGGTCCGAGAGACAACCAGCGGCACCTCGGTGTCGAGCAGCGTTTCTCCAGCGAATGGTGAGAACTGGCCATATGCCTCGTCGAGCACGAGAAGGCCGCCCACCCCGGCCACCGCCTCGAGCACGGCCTCAATGGTCGACGTCGGCTCGACCATGCCCGTTGGGTTGTTCGGCGAGCAGAGAAAGGTGACCGCTGGCCGTTCGGACTGAATCAACTCGACTGCATGATCGGGATCGACCAGGAATTCGTCGGTCCTCGACGCGGCGACCGTGCGGGCACCGGTGAGACGAGCGATGTGGCCGTGCAACGCGTACGTGGGCTCGAACGTGACAACGGTCCGGCCGGGGCCGGCGTAGGTGAGGAGCACGGTTTGCAGCACTTCGTTCGACCCGTTGGCGCAGAAGATCTGCTCGGGACCGACGCCGTGGAGCTGGCCGATCGCTGTGCGCAGCGCCGTTGCCGATCGATCGGGATAGCGGTGCCACAAGACGTTGTTGGCCGCCGAGGCGACCGCCTCGCTGAACCCGACGGGTGGCGGACCCGGTGCTTCGTTGGTGTTCAGGCGAACGTCGACATCGACCTGAGGCGAGTGATATCCCTCGAGCGCAGCAAGATCATCACGGATGGCGGGACGGCTCATTGGCGCTCGGCCTCTGCTTGCCCATCACCGCGCGCTGTGTCTCTCTTGGCCGACACACGGTCGAGACGGAGCTGCACCGAGGCGGAGTGAGCGGCGAGACCCTCGCAGTCGGCCAGGGCGATCACATGCCGACCCAGCTCCTCGATCCCCTCGGGCTCGATCGTGACGACGTGATGGTCCTTGCAGAAGTCACCGACCGTCAGCGCGCTCGAAAAGCGAGCCGAGCCATAGGTGGGTAGTACGTGACTAGGCCCCGCCACATAGTCGCCGACCGAGGCCGGCGAGTAGTTGCCGCAGAAGATGGCGCCCGCGTTACGGACGGTGGCGGCCAATGCCTCTGCGCCTTCGATCTGGAGTTCAAGGTGTTCGGGGGCGATTGCATCGATCACCGCGACGGCGGCCTCAGGCCCGTCGACGAGTGCGACGTAGCCACCAGCTACGAGCGTGGCCCGGATGTCCTCGGCTCGCGGCGCCTCGGCGAGGAGCTGCTCCCCCGCCTCACAAACTGCATCCGCGACCGCCTCGTCCCAAGTGACCAACCATGCCAGCCCGTCGGGACCGTGCTCGGCCTGGACCATCACGTCGATGGCTGCGAAGGCCGGGTCGGCGGTGTGGTCAGCAGCGACGACAACCTCTGATGGGCCGGCGAACGCGGCGGCAACGCCGACGTCGCCGGAGACCTTCTGCTTTGCGATCGCCACGTAAACGTTTCCGGGGCCGGCGATCACATCAACAGGGGCGATCGAT
>CAZYLX010000499.1:0-3401 GCA_964648595.1 uncultured Acidimicrobiaceae bacterium | reverse complement strand
CAGGACCGACCAAGCCGGTGGAAGACGTGACTGACGAGGAGTGGCGCCAGACGATGGCGGTCAACGTCGACGCCACGTTCTCGTGCGTGAGGCGGGTCGTTCCAGTGTTCAAAGCTCAGCAGAGTGGCGCCATCGTCAACTTGATCTCCGGAGCGGGGATTCTCGGGTATCCGACCCGCACGCCGTATGCGGCGTCGAAGTGGGCGGTCACCGGTATGACGAAGACCCTGGCCATGGAGCTGGGGCCGGACAACATTCGAGTCAACGGCGTGGTGCCGGGCAACGTCAACGGCGACCGGATGGACCGAGTGGTCGCCGCACACGCCGACACCGTGAGTCTCGACCCTGACGAGGTGCGGCGCCTGTACGCAATCGGCACATCGATGCAGTGCTACGTCGACCCGGAGGAGATCGCCGATCTGATCGTGTTCCTATGCAGCGACTACGGCAAACACATCTCCGGCCAGATCGTTGGCGTGGATGGCAACACCGAGACCCTCTACCCCCGAACCTGAGATCCCCGCACCTGAAGCCGCAACCGGGGGCTGAGGACCGCGAAACTGAGGGTCAGAAGACCCGGGTGTACGCCTGCGGCCTACCTGGAGTTGCTCGCTGCGCTCACAACGTCCGGGGTTTGCACCTACGGCGTACCTGCTACTGCTGTTGGCCTCGGGCTTGGATGGCTTGACGGCGGGCTTCGACCTGTTCCGGACTGAACTTGGCCCGACGCCACGCCTTGCCGTCGCGGGCCTCGGTGGCCCATTGCTCGGGGTCGGTCGCGACCGCGTCGTAGGTGGACCGGATCTGGCGGACGCCGTCTTGTTCATTGCCGCAGATGTCGGCCGCCAGCTGACGAGTGAACGGCATCAGTTCATCGTGAGCCACCACATGGTTCACCAGGCCGAACGCCAAAGCTTCCTCTGCCAACATGAAGTTGCCGGTGAAGCTCATCTCTCGAGCCCGACGGACGCCGATCGCTTGCGGCAGGAGGACGGTCAGCCCCCAACCGGGCATGACGCCGACCCGGCTGTGGGTATCGCCGAACTTTGCGTGCTCACTGGCGATGAGGAAATCGCAGCTCAGCGCGAGCTCGAACCCGCCGGTGATCGCGACACCGTTGATGGCACCGATCAGCGGCTTGGTCAACGGCGGAAACGGCCCGCGGCGTTGGGCCTCTTTGGCCTCGGCGCTGCTGGTGCGAACGCCGGTGCCGGAGCCGGTTGCAGGGACAGTGCCCGCTACAGGCTCCGCGCCGGACCCAGAAACCAGGCCAGACACGGAGCGACTGCTGCTTCCCGCGAGGTTGCTGCCTGAGGACCCGAGCTCCTTGAGATCCAGGCCGGCACAGAACGCAGGGTCGGCTCCGGTGAGGATGATGACGTCGACGTCGTCATTCGCTTCTGCTTCCGCGAGTCGCTCGGGAAGGATGCGGAGGACCTCGGACGAGAGAGCGTTGCGGGCATCTGGCCGATTCAGGGTGACTATCGCGATGCGGTCGACGATCTCGAGCAGGACAGGGTCGGCGGAAGTGGCAGCGAAACTGTCGGCAGGCATGACGATGAGTCTTCCACCCTCCGGCTGACGCTCGAATTCGAACCGGGACCGTTCAGGCCAGGACCTCGGAGATGAACCCCGTGACGTCGGCCAAGACCTCTGTCTGGTTGGTCTCGTTGAAGATTTCGTGCCGGGCGCCGGGGTAATCGATGGCCTGGAAGTTCGAACCCTTGACGGTGTCGACCCCACCCCGGGAGCCGTCGATCGGCACCAGCTGATCCTCGGCACCGTGGATCCACAGCAGCGGCAGATCACCAATCGAGCCGGCCTCGTCGACTTGGCCACTGGCCCTCGACATGGCTTCGAGCATTGGCCGCTGGAAGGGGCCGTGCCACACGAGCGGATCGGCGGCGTAGGCCGCGCCGACCGCGTCGTCACGCGAGAGGATCTCGGGGTCCAGCGGGATATCAGGGATCTCGTCGAGCTGAAGGAGTTGGTCGATCAGCTCCATGCGTCCGATGGCGGGGCCGGACAGCACGAGCGCAGTGAGCCTGTCACCGTGGGTCTGGGCGTAGCGAGTAGCGATGAGGCCACCCATCGAGTGGCCGATCATCACGATCGGCAGACCGGGCTGGCGCTCGACCGCGGTGTCGACCAGCTGGTCGACGTCGGCAACGACATGATCGAAATCGGTGACGATGGCTCGGTCACCATCACTCTTGCCATGGCCCATGTGATCGAGGCCGAACACAACAGCGCCCCCACCGATCAGCGCGTCAGCCACGTGGTCGTAGCGGCCGATGTGCTCGCCGTAGCCGTGCACCAGCACGACAATGTGGGTCGGCGCGGCGTCACCGGCCCACGACTGGGCGTGGATGGAGCCCTGGCTTCCGCCAAACGTCCATGCGGTTTGTGTGTTTCCAGTCATGCGAGCACATCCAATGAGTAGACGCTGGCAGCCGTGCCGGCGAAGAGGTCGTGTTGTTCGGACTCAGAGTAGTTGCCGGCCATGACGCGGCAAGCGCCCCAGTACGTGGCGTAGTCGAGCGAGAGGCTGTCGACCGGGAAGTTCGATTCGAACATGCAGCGATCGGGACCGAACGCCTGGATCGTGTGGTGATACACTTCTCCTGCGCAGCAACGACGGTCGCTGCATCTGGTCTGTTCTCGGGGTCCTTCCAACCGAACCCGTTGTCCGGCATGGCCAAGCCCCCGATCTTGGCCACCGTGTTCGGGAGGGCAGCAATGGCCGCGTCGACCTGCCAGCGAGGGTAGATCTCGTCGAGATCCTCGTACACGCCGAGCGGCGTTCCGAAGTGATCGAGCACCATCATGGTGCCGGGACAGGCCCGGGCGAGATGGATGAATTCCTGATTCTGCATGTGGTAGTGCCACGAGTCGTAGGTGAGATCTCGCTGGCCAAGATGCTGAACGCCGCGACGGAAGTCTTCTCCGGCAGCCTTGCCGGAGGCAGCACGCCCGGCAATGAGCAAGGTCGCATCAGCGGGCGCGCTGGCCAACGCATCGCGGATGCCGCGGAATCGACCGCCACCGGCGGCGACCTGCGCATCAAGCACCTCGTCGAGCTGGCCGATTGGGAGGGTCAGATCGGCAGCGCCGACGATGCCGGCAATCGGCGGGCCGTCGCTCGCGTCGCTCGCGTCGGCGACCGAAGCAACAAACTCGACCTCACCGACCGGCTTCATGTGGTCGGGACCGTCGGTGCGATAGCCGACCCTGCACTCCATGAAGATGGTGGCGACGATGTCCGTTGTCGATCCCGTGTCGGCCCGGAGCTGGTCGAGCAGGTAGTCGTCGCCTCCGACCTGGGCCCCCGGCCAGAGGTGGTGATGGGCATCGATGATCGGCGACATCTGCTGAGTTGAGCCGGTGGACCACTCAATCGT
>CAZYLX010000498.1:0-3403 GCA_964648595.1 uncultured Acidimicrobiaceae bacterium | reverse complement strand
TGGTGATCAGCCGAGCCATCTCTGGGGTGCGGATCAAGTAGCTCTACCAGGGGAACCGTTCTTTCGAGGCGTTTCTGAAGCTCGACAGCGAAGAGTGACACTCGAACGCTGAAGGCGGCGAGCAGCGTGACGTTCGAGGCAGTGCTCGCTGTTGCGTGGACGGCGGGATCTAGTTGCCCTGGACCACGGGGTTGGCGACTTCGTCGTCGGGGTAGCGGCGAGCGATGAGGATGGCCATGACAACGCCGAGGGCGGCGGCGACGGTGAAAGCGAGGCTGGTTCCGTCGAGGTACGCCCTGTTGGCTGCTTCGAGAAGTGGGGCTGCCGTTGCCGGGTCGAGCTGTGTCGCGGCTTGAGCAGCACCGCCGATGGAGTCTTGGGCGAGCTCGGCTAGCTCGGGCGGCAGGTTTTGGGTGGCGGCCTCCATTCCGGATTGGAAGTTGATGGTGACGAGGGTGCCGAGGAGCGCGATGCCGATGGCTCCGCCGACTTCGCGCGTTGTGTCGTTGACTGCTGAGGCGACTCCGGCTTTGTCTTGCGGCAGGGAGCTGACGATGGCGTTCGTTGTTGGTGGCATGAGCAGCGCCATGCCCGCCGCCATCGGGATGACAGCGGTGAGGACGACGGGATAGCTGCTGTCGACGTCGAGGGCTGTCGCTGCGATGGTGAATCCGACAGCTTGGATCGCGAATCCTGCGGCGACGACCTTCCGGGTGCCGAACTTGGCGGTGAATATCGGGCTTCGTGGTGCGAGTGCGATCATGACCGCCGAGAAGGGGAGGAGTCGTACGGCGGTGCCGAGCGGGGAGTATCCGAGGACGAACTGCATGTAGAGGGTGAGGAGGAAGAACATGCCGAACATCGACAGGAACGCCGCGCTGATGGTGAGGCTGCCGAGCCCGAATCGTGGGATCCGGAAGTAGGCAGGATCGAGTAGTGGGTGTTCGACGCGCTGTTCCCAAGCGACGTAGCCGATCACGGCTGCGATCGAGAGTGAGAACGAGATGATCGTGACCGGGTCGAGCCAGCCGATCTCGGGCCCCTGGACGATGCCGAATATCAGCCCGACGAGGGCAATGATTGACAACAGAGCGCCCATGTAGTCGAGACGATGACGATGTCGTTCGGCGGAGTTGGGGACAAAGGCAACGATCGCGATGACTGCGATGACGGCAATGGGGAGTCCAATGAAAAAGATTGAGCCCCACCAGAACCATTCGAGCAGGAGCCCAGCGGCGACCGGGCCGATCGCGCCGCCGGCGCCTGCGAACCCGGCCCAAATGGCGATCGCCTTGGAACGGTCTTTCGGCGCAAAGACGACCGTGAGTGTCGAAAGGGTGGCTGGCATGATCAGCGCAGCACCAATACCCATCGTCGCTCGGAATGCGATGAGTTCATTGGGAGAGCTGGAGTAGGCAGCGAGGACCGAGGCGCCGGCAAAGATCGCAAACCCGAGAAGCAGCGCGTTTCGACGCCCGTATCGATCGCCGAGTGCACCACAAAGCAGGAGCAGCCCGGCGAACACCAACGCATAGGAGGCGACGATCCAGAGCTGCTCGGTGCTGTTCGGGTCGAGTTCTTGCACGATCGTCGGGATGGCGACGTTGAGCGAACTCACGCTCGCCACAATCAGGACGAGCGACAGGCACATGGTCACCAGAATCAGGTTCCGCTGCGGGTGCCCGGCGCCGTCGGGGCCGAGCAACGGATCGCTGGCGGCCATTGGCGCTGGCGGGGCCGGGTTCGAAGTCATCTCGATTTCGTCCTGTTCAGTCTCGGGTTTCGATGTGTTGTGCATCGACCACTCTGACGAAGTTGTCTATCAGGTCGATCCTGGGCGCACCATCGCCGGCTCCGGTCTCTGACCGAAATTGTTGTCAGAGCCAGGGGCCTGGCGTGTGCTCGGCATTCGACACATCGGTGGTCTTTCCATCTGCCACCTTGAAGGTCTCGATGCTCGACATGATGGTCTCAGAGCCGTTGGCGTCGGTCGCTGTGAGTTTCGTAGGTCCGTGAAGCGACCGAGCCTTCGACGACGAGATGAATCGTTCGGAACACGAGCGACGCCGGGGTCAGCCGGTCTCGCGCAATCGAGCAATCGCCTGCACACTCATCGCTTTGGTGAGCGTCCCCCTGACCGCCGCTGTAAGCAGCGAATCGGCCATGGGCGAGGCCTGGTCGACTGAGGGCGAATTCGACGTCGATCCATCCCTACTTTCATCCCTACCTTTCTCCGAAACAGGGGCCTCGAGTGGTTTGCAGCGGGCAACAGAATTCGCTGTTTCCCCTGTTCAGGGGCTCCAAAAGGCAATATCGGTGACCAGGGGTGTGGTCCAAATCAGAGCTTCGACATTTTCGAAGGAACTGAGCAGATCCAGCAGTTGGTGATCAGTCGGGCCATCTCTGGGGTGCGGATTAAGTAGCTCTACCAGGGGAAACGTTCAGGCTGGACGGTCGTGGGAGCTGAATAGCGAGGGCCGATTCTTGGCCGCTCGCGGCCGAGAGAGTTGCCGGTCAGCCCGCTGCTCTGGAGCCCTGTCTGAGCGCGCCAAAGGTTCGCGGACGCACCGTGTGGGTGTTCGACTATGAATTTCTCGCCAACGAGCCCTGAGCCTCCGATGACGAGCTGACCCCCAATTCAGGCTTTACCGGACAGCCCACCTACCGTGCCGACCTGATGCCGCTTCAGCTTTCCGAAGAGCGCTACAAGACGGCGATGGTCGTAATCTTCGTGCTCACGCTGTTCGTGCAAATCCTCGATGGCACGATCGTGAACGTCGCCATTCCGACCCTGGCCGATGCGTTCGGCGTCACTGACACCGAGATTGATCGAGCGATCATCGGCTACCTCGTCGGGCTCGCCGTTTTCATTCCTGCGTCGAGTTGGCTGGCTGACCGATTCGGTTCGCGAGTGGTGTTTCTGTCATCGCTCACGTTGTTCACGTTCGCCTCTGCCCTCTGCGGAGCTTCTCAAAGCCTGAACCAACTGCTCGCGTTCCGAATTCTCCAGGGCGTCGGGGCGGGGGTCATGGGTCCTCTCGGGGCCGCTCTCCTCTACCGGGCTTTCCCTCAGAATGAGCGGGCCAAGGCAGCTACAGCAGTGATCAGTGTTGCGGTGATTGCTCCCGCCATCGGGCCTGTGCTGGGCGGATTTCTGATCGAGACCCTCAACTGGCGTTGGATCTTCTACGTGAACGTGCCGATCGGTCTCGTTGCCTTTGCCGCTGGCTGGTACATCATCCGCGACTTCCGTTCCGAGTCTGTCGCCCGGTTCGATGCGATTGGCTTTGTGCTTGCCGGCCTGGCTCTCGGCTCCACGCTGTTCGGCGTGACCGTCGCCCGTGATCTCGGCTGGTCGTCGCCCGTCGTGCTCACCACGATCGCCGTCGGACTGACCTCGATG
>CAZYLX010000497.1:0-3404 GCA_964648595.1 uncultured Acidimicrobiaceae bacterium | reverse complement strand
TCGATGCTGCCAAACGTGTCAGACGGTGCGTATGGCGATCCACCGAGTTCATGATTCAGCTCTCCGCTCCCCCCTCCGAAGGCTGCCGGGGTGCATCCACCGGCGTAGCTGAAACCAACAACGTTGTCTGGGTCGTAGCCGAGCCCTGCGTGATCGAGCCCACCAATCGACGCCCCATCGCTGCTGGTCCCGAGGCCACCGACCTGCACCAGCACTCGTTGCTGCATGGCCTGTCGACCACTCGGACCGCCAACAACTGTGGCGTCACTGGTGCAGTCACTGTGGTGCCATTGCCGCGCCGCGCCGGCGAGCGCCTCGAATTGCCGGCTCAGGCGCAGATCGTCGGCGGCATCCACCACCGCGAGGAGCGGGCGCGGTGAGCTGGAACCGAGGTTCGAATTCCGCGGTAACGCGCCTTCCATGAGCCGAACGACCACCTCAGCCCCCTGGATCAGGAGCATCGGGTCGACGTAGTCCGGACCCAACCGAGCCGTCAGGTGGAATCCGGCGCCGGCGATGGCGACCTGTTGACCCCGGCCAATACGTTGGCCGCGGACCACCGAGATCGTCGACACGTACGCGTACGTGGATCGCAGGCCCTCTCCATGATCGACAACGACATGACGCCGGCGGCCAACGACGCCGGCGAAGACGACGACACCGGCATCCGCCGCTGTCACAACCTCACCGCCGGACGTGCCGTACTCGAGCCCTCGATTCCCGGCACCGAATCGAGTCGCCGGAGGACGATAGGGATCGACAACTTCGGCGTCGACCGGGTGGTCCCAGTCGGCACCGGCCGGCGACACCGCAATCAGGAGTGGGATCAACCAGGCAACGAGGAAGAGCAGGCCCCGTCGACGCCACCAGCCGCAATCAGATCGGTGCCACTTGCGTTGGCCGAACAGGCCTGTGTCTCGACGCATGTGCGCCCCTCGCCTCGAAGCTCGATCCGTATGCAGGACCGGGCTTGACGCCAGACGGCGTCACACATCACGAAGGGGGAAGGTGATCAGCCGCCGTGGCGGCTCGGGCTGACTGCTCAGCCGACCTCGCGCTCGGCCGCACTGAGGCGGGAGCGAAGGTGAAGCACTGCCTTGGTATGGATCTGACACACCCGGCTCTCGGTGACCCCGAGGACGGTGCCGATCTCGGCAAGCGTGAGATTCTCGTAGTAGTAGAGCGTGACCACGATCTTCTCGCGTTCGCTCATCTTGTTGATGGCTTCGGCGAGCATCTGGCGCATCTCGACTCGCTCATAGACACCGCCGGGGCCTTCACGACGATCGGCGAGTGTGTCGCCCAGGGTGACATTGTCGCCACCACCGAAGGACAACATTTCGTCGAGAGCGACGATGCCGAGCGAGCTGATCTGATTGTAGAGCGTGGTCAGCTGCCCCATCGAGAGATCGAGTTCGTCTGCGATCTCCTCATCGGTCGGGGCACGGTGGAACTGTGCCTCGAGCTTGGTCATCGCCCGCTCGACCGACTTCGCCTTTGCCCGCACCGAGCGAGGCACCCAGTCGATCGATCGCAGCTCATCGAGCACGGCGCCCTTGATCCTGGCGATCGCGTAGGTCTCGAACTTGAAGCCGAGACCCGGGTCGAACTTGGTGATCGCATCGATGAGCCCGAACATCCCGTAGCTGACCAGATCCGCCTGGTCAACGTTTTGCGGAAGTCCGGCAGCGATGCGGCTGGCCACGAACTTGACCAACGGTGCGTAGTACACGATCAGTTGATCGCGGTCCTCCTGCGTTGGTGTGTCTTTGTACCGAGCCCATACGTCGTCGAGCTCGATCGTGCTGTCGATATATCCCACTGTTCCCGCCAAGGTTGGTGATTCGTCTGAAGAGGTGGAACGAGGATCGAGCACCGTGCCCTGTATCCGTCGTCCCCACTCTCCGTCGGAGTTCAACCACACAAAGTGAGAACTTGAGGAAGTTTCTTGAGGAATCTTTTCGCCGACCGTGGCCGTGACCACTGTTGGTGGTCGATGATGCCGCGTCAGCTGGTCGACCAGGTCGGTCGGCTCGTCGGCTGTTGCGGCGGAGCGCTCGAAGCCAAGAGCCTCGAGATACTTGACCTTCGCCGCAGTGATCACTGTCGGTAACACTATCTCGTTGATGAAGAGCTGCTCGTTGATGAAGAGCTGCTCGTTGATGAAGAGCTGCTCGTTCATGAGGAGAGTCGTGGCGATCATCGCCGCATCGCCGTCACGACGTGTCCGTGGACTTCGAGCAAACCTCGACCGGCCAGACGCTCCACGATCTCACCGACCACGGGCGGTGGTGCGCCGAGAAGCTCGATGAGCCGGTCGACGTGAACGGCTCCTCCTTGGACAGCAGCAAGCACGTTCTGATCGGTGGTCGACAGGTCGTCGAGCTCGAGCGCTGTTTGACCGCCCTCCGCGGACGGCTTCGGTGCGGCACGCTGATCCATACCCAATGCGAGGAGAACGTCTGCGGCGTTCCGTACCGGCATGGCGCCGTCGAACAACAGGGCGTTCGTTCCATCAGAAGCCGGCGAGAGTGTCGAACCCGGCACGACGGCAACCGGGATTCCTCGTTCATTCGCCTCGTCGACGGTGCTCAACGCTCCTCCCCTGGCGTGACTCTCGACGACGACAACGAGGTCGCTCAGCGCTGCGATCATTCGATTCCTCGCCGGAAACCGCCACCGAGTTGGCCGTTCTCCGAGCGGCACCTCAGAAATCATGAGTCCGTCGATGGCCACCTGTTCCCACAGCGCCGCGTTGCTCTTGGGATAGACCGTGTCGAGACCGGATGCGACGACCCCGATGGCCGGGCCGTCGACCTCAACCGCGCCATGATGGGCTGCCGCGTCAACGCCGAGCGCCAACCCGCTGACAATCGAAACACCCGCAGCAGCGAGATCAGCTCCAAGAGACGATGCCACCTGCCTACCGACTGATGTGCAGCGTCTCGTACCGACGACGGCGACCCGAGTCGAACGTTCGAGCAATCGAAGGTCCCCTCTGGCAAAGAGCAGGATGGGCGGGTCCGGGTCATTGACGAATGGCCACTGCGCATCCCCGGGATCCAGGATGTGGTGGCCTGGTGCCCGATGTGCCTCGAGATCGACGCTTCGGAGCTTGCGATCAATGTCGTTGAACCAAGCTGCACAGACCAGGTCGGGAACCCGGAGCGATTCTGGCTGGTCCATTGGTGGAAGCCGCCCACGCCGCAGGGAAGCGGCCGCAACCGTTGGTTGCACCGCGCTGATGAGCGCCCGCACACGCTTCGGACCCGATCTGGTGAGCGAAAGAAGAGCGATGAGCGCCTGGAGCTCTTCATCGGCCAGCGTGCTCATGGCTGCACACCCAACAACGCATCGAGCCGCACCCGCAGCATCAACGCGGCGCGGACGTGCTGCGCTCCAAC
>CAZYLX010000496.1:0-3408 GCA_964648595.1 uncultured Acidimicrobiaceae bacterium | reverse complement strand
GGCGGCGCCGCGCATCACGCGCAGCGAAGACGACCTCTACATGCTCTACACCGGCGGCACGACCGGCATGCCGAAGGGTGTCATGTACACCGTCGGCGGCATGACCGCTGGTCTCGTCAACAGCGGGTTCCCTCTCATCGGTCTCGAGCCACCGACCGACCCCGCGGCGATGGCCGGACTGATCAAAGGCGCAGTCGACAGCGGCAACCGCATGGTGTCGATTCCCTGCGCTCCGCTCATGCACGGAACAGGTTGCTGGATCGGCTGGTTCATCCCCCAGCTGGCAGGAGCCCACGTCGTCACGCTGACGAGTCGAAGCCTGGATCCTCACGAAGTGCTCGACACCATCGAACGACACGGAGCAACGGCGATCACCATCGTCGGCGACAGCTTCGCGAAACCGATCATCGCCGCGATCGATGAGGGCAAGCCCGACGGGTCGAACTATGACCTCTCGAGTGTTGGGCTCTTCTTGTCATCCGGTGTGATGTGGACCAGCGAGGTCAAACAGCAACTCATCGATCGCATCGAGCAGGTCGTGCTGATCGACGCCATGGGTTCGACAGAGGGATCCATGGGCACCCAGATCACGGCAAAGGGGATTCCCGTCGAGACGGCCGCATTTGCTCAGGCGCCGACCACCAAGGTCTTCACCGACGAAGATCGCGAGGTCGTTCCAGGCTCCGACGAGGTCGGCATGGTTGCAGCCGGCGGCAACGTTCCCCTCGGCTACTACAAGGACGAGCAGAAATCGGCCAGAACCTTCCGTGTGATCGACGGCGTTCGCTATTCGTTCCCGGGCGACTTCGCAAGAGTCGCCGCAGACGGGACCCTGATCCTTCTCGGTCGGGGCAGCCAGGTCATCAACACCGGTGGCGAGAAGGTCTTCCCGGAAGAGGTCGAGGAGGCGGTCAAGCGGGTCGACGGAGTGCTCGACTGTTTGGTTGTCGGTGTCGACAACGAGAAGTTCGGTCAAGCGGTCACTGCGGTTGTGTCGCAGGAGAACGGTGCCGCAGTCGATGCAGCCGAGATCATTGCTTCGGTCAAGAACGACCTTGCCGGGTTCAAGGCACCGAAGACCGTAGTGTTCGTCGACGACGTACCTCGCGCCCCGAACGGGAAAGCCGACTACCGGACAGCCAAGACGCTGGCCTCAGACTCGAGCTGACGAGGACTACGCCTTCTTCACGAACTCGGCTTTCACCAACAGCTGGCGTCCATTCACCTTTGCATCGATCTCGTGATCCCCCTCGACCAGACGAATCGACTTGATCTTGGTCCCTGCCTTGATCCCGCCGGTCTTGCCGTCGAGTTTGAGGTCTTTGATGATGGTCACGGCGTCGCCTGTCGCCAACAGGTTTCCGTTTGCGTCACGAATGTTGTCGAGCCCATCGCTGAGCTCGGCGAGCCACTCATGTCCGCAGGTCGCGCACTCGAACCCGTCAGCGGACTCGAGCGGATCTGGCATCGTGCAGATCGGACAGTTCGGCAAGTCACTCATCGGCTCTGTCTATCTCGGAGGAGCCCATCCACGCTCTCGACCCGGCCCACCTTGTCGAACTGAGGGGCCCTAGAGTCTCGCCGATGAGTCCCACGCCTTGGCAGTTCGATCGGCACCTTCGCTACTCCGAGCTGGTCGCCTGGCTCGAAGAGCAGGCGCAGGCGCACCCCGATCTTGTCTCGCTCGAGGTCTATGGCACCAGCGCCGAAGGCCGGGACCTTCTTCTCGTGACGCTGACCGAGCACGCGGCTGACGCCCACGACACGAAGCCGGCACACTGGGTTGACGCCAACATTCATGCAACGGAGCTGACCGCCTGTATCGCCGCATGCCGTCTGATCAATCGACTCGTGACCGGCTTCGAGTCCGGTGATCCCGTCATTCTCGAGGCCTTGGCGACCCGGACGTTCTACGTCGTGCCACGAGTGAACCCCGACGGTGCCGAGCTGGCCCTTGCCGACGTCCCTCGGTATGTGCGTTCCAGCACCCGTCCGTGGCCTCACACCTCTGGGGATCCGTTGCCTGGACTGTTTGCTTCCGACGTCGACGGCGACGGCCGAGTCCTCCAGATGCGAATCGAGGATCCGGCTGGAGGCTGGATGCCGCATCCTGACGACCAACGGCTGCTGATTCCGGTTCCAATCAATGGTGCGGCGACCGGAGTCGTGACGTATCGGCTGCTCACCGAGGGCACGGTGGTCGACTTCGATGGCTTCACCGTCCCAACGCCGAAACCACCCGAGGGCTTGGACCTCAACCGCAACTTCCCTTCAGGGTGGGGAACGTCGGTCCACGGATCGGGCGATCATCCGCTGTCCGAGCCGGAAATCGATGCTCTGGTCCGAGCAATGGTCGCTCGCCCCAACATCTGTGGATCCCATGCCTTCCACACCAGCGGCGGTGTCCTCCTGCGTCCGTCATCGACTCAGCCTGATCGAGACCTCCCACCATTCGACGTCTGGGCGTGGAACGAGCTCGGAGGGCGAGCCACCGCGCTCACTGGTTATCCGGTGCACTCCGTGTACGAGGACTTCACCTGGGACCCCTCAGAAACCATGAGCGGAGCGGCAGACGATTGGGCCTACGACCACCTCGGCATCTACAGCTGGACAACCGAGTTCTGGGATGTGGTCGAGGCCGCGACGGGGACGAAGCAATCAACCAAGTTCTGGTACACGGGCCCCACCGACGAAGAATCATTGGCGGTCCTTCGATGGGTGGATCAGAACTGGTCAGAAGGATTCGAGCCGTGGCGGCCCTTCGACCATCCGCAACTGGGGCCGGTGGAGGTCGGCGGCTTCGATCGGCACAACGTGTGGAACAATCCGCCCCCTCCTTTGCTGGCCCAGGCCGTCGAAGGCCACGCCGATGCCGTTGTCGTGCAGGCAATGGCGAGCCCTCATCTGGAGATAGATCACATTGCCGTTCGTCCGCTCGGCGAGACCAGCCAGGACGACAACGCTCCGGCTCCCGTGTGGCGGGTCGAGGTCGGCATCGCAAACACCGGTTGGCTCCCGACCGACGTGTCAGCGCGGGCCCGCAAGGAGCATTTGGTCCTGCCCGGCGTGGCCGTGGTGAGTGGGTCGGGAGTTGTTGTGATCGGCGGCTCGGCCCGCCAGGAGTTCGGGCAGCTCGACGGGCGGGCCGCCTTACGGTTCCGCAACTCGAACGACGGGACACCAGACCGATCGTTGTTGTCGTGGGTGGTTCAGGCCCCGATCGGAACTGACATTTCGGTCGAGGTCAGCCACCAGCGCGCCGGCTCGGCGAGCATGACAACCTCGCTTGACTGAAGCGCCGGGGGAGGGCGGCTACGGTCACACGATGACCACCATCGACGTCGCTGGATACGAAGCGTCGGGCTATTTGCTGCTCCCGTCATTCGTCTCACCGGAGTGGCTCGATGA
>CAZYLX010000495.1:0-3409 GCA_964648595.1 uncultured Acidimicrobiaceae bacterium | reverse complement strand
CGCCGTTGTCGGTGCCGGCGTCGTAGTCGGTGCGATCGGAGGAGCGAAGGTGACATCGGGAATCGTCGCCTCGCTGGTCGGGGCTTCCGTCGTCGCCGGCGCAGCAGTGGTTCGGGGCCGTGAGGTGGTGGCAGGCCGCCGTGGTGTGGTCGCCTGCGGGGCGACCGTTGTCGCCACCGCGGTGGGCGCAGTCGATGCAACGGTAGCTTCGACGGTCGTTGAGGCTGTCGTAGCGTCGGTGGTCGGTGCTTCGGTGGTCGACGGCACCGTCGAAGCGGTGGTCGTTAGCTGCTCGATCGTCGTGACCGGTGCGTCAACGGTGTCGCTCGATTGCGCCAACCATGTCAGCCACACCGCTCCGCCGACGGCAAGCAAGCCGAGCAGGACAAGGAGCCACCGATAGCGGCCGGCGCGAATCTCTTCAGCCGGGACGAACGCCACCTCGGCGGGAGTAGCTGCCGATGAGACGAAGAGGTTCGGGGCCGCTGATGGTTCGTCGCGCTCGATCGGACGAGCAAGACCGCTCAGAACCGGAGCGGCGTGGTCGGTTGCACTCTCTTCACGGGGCATGAAGAGAGCGATGGGCACGGCCGCCATTTCTGGCTCGGCGGCTTTGGCAACAAAGATCGACGGCTTGGACGACGGAGCGACGGCGGCTGCCGCCGCCGCCGCCGCCGCCGAATTTTGATCACCGACATCTTCTGTTTCGACGACGCCTTCATCAACTGCGGCGTCAACGGCTACCGCTTCTGCGTCGAGATCGTCGTGGTCGTCAGAGATGGGCTGGCCGAACAATCCCATTCGGCGGCCTGCGAACAACGAACGAACCTCTGCACCGAACTCCGCTGTGAACATGGCTTCATCGCCCACACTGTCGTCTGCGTCAGCAACTGGTTCGGCTGCGTCAACTGCAGGTTCGGATGGGTCCGAATCGTCATCACCCGCTGTGGCGTCGTCGCTCACTACGGTTTCACCGAGTCGACCGTCGGACGCGTTCGACCTGCTTCGCCATGGAGACGCCGCGGAAGACTCTGAGTCGCCGGGCTGCTGTGTGAGTTTATCTACTACTGAAGACATGGCGACGAGACCCTGGTTTGCCGTGAGCGATTGCCGATGATTGGAACGCCCCACACGCCCGTGGAGACACACTACTCTCTAGGCTCCGCAGAATGTCCAGCACAGAGGTGGCACTAGCCACAATCACCCAGGGGCTCCCTGGTGGCGGTGAGAAGCGTCCTGGACAGGTCGAGATGGCAAAAGCGGTCGATGCCGCGTGTGGCTCCGGTGAGGCGCTTTTGGTCGAAGCGGGCACCGGAACAGGCAAGTCCCTGGCCTATCTGACGCCGGCGATCCTGGCCGGCAAGCGCACGATCGTGGCAACAGCCACCATCGCACTCCAGAGCCAACTGGTGACAAACGATGTGCCCCGAGTTGCCGAGGGGCTCGGCCTCGACGTCAGCGCCGCAGTCCTGAAGGGTCGGCGAAACTATCTGTGCAATCAGCGACTGGCCGAGTTCGACCGCTCGAACCACGAGGAACAACTCCAACTTCTCCGGGGCCGCGCCGCCGGTGACCATCTCGACGAGATTCGCACCTGGGCGGCCAGCACGACATCTGGCGACCGCGAGGAACTCGATCCCGCACCACCCGCCGATGTGTGGGCCGCCGTCAGCGTCGGAGCCGACGAATGTCCGGGTGCAGGCCGGTGCCCATCTGGCGACGACTGCTTTTCAGAGAAGGCTCGCCTCATCGCTCGCGAGGCAGATGTCATCGTTACCAACCATCACTACTACGGCCTGAACCTTGCATCCGGCGGCGCCTTGCTACCCGAGCACGACGTCGTTGTCTTCGATGAGGCCCACCATCTCCCTGAGGTCATCGGCGCAACATGTGGCACAGAACTCAGTGGCGGTCGAGTGAGGACGCTGGCCCGGCGAACACGGAGTGTCCTGACCGACGAAGAACTGCCGCTGCTCCTCGATCGTTCCGCGATCGACCTCGATCACCAACTCGGATCCTTCGTCGGCTCGAAGCTCGAGACGGACCCCGACTTGGTCGCCATGCTGATCGCCGCCCGCGATCGGGCGGACAAGGTCCTCGGTGCGCTGCGCAAGGTCAAGGCGCCCGAGTCATCCGATGCCGAGGCAAGGACCGAACGAGCCCTGTTGTCGGCAAACAACCTGGTCAACGACATCGACGCGATCATCGGCGCCGACACCACGAACGACGTGCTGTGGGTCGACGGCTCACCGGCACACCCTGTCCTACGACGAACGCCACTCGATGTCGGGAGCATCCTCGAGCATCAACTCTGGGAGGACCGGGCGGTCATCCTCACGAGCGCAACGTTGCCCGACGCAATCGTCGAGCAACTCGGCCTACCGAGTACCACCCACGTGCGCCGGGTCGGCTCGCCGTTCCCATACGAGGACCTCGGCCTGTTGTATTGCTCGCCCGATCTTCCGAATCCGAACAGCCCAGACGCTCGGGCAGCCGTTCAGGAAGAGATGCGGGTACTCATCGAAGCAGCCGGTGGACGAACACTGGGGCTGTTCACCAGTTCCTCGGCCATGCAAGAGGCAGCGGAAACCCTGCGCGAGTCACTCGATCTCCCGATTCTCGTCCAGGGCGAGAAGTCCAAGGCCGCTCTTGTGCGGGAGTTCCAGGCCGATCCGTCGACGGTCCTCCTCGCCACCATGTCGTTCTGGCAGGGCATTGATCTGCCCGGCGACACACTCACACTGGTCACCATCGACAGGCTGCCGTTCCCCTCACCAGGTCACCCCCTTGTCAAGGCGCGGATGGACCTGATAGAGCACCTGGGGGTGAGTTCGTTCGGACGCTATTCACTCCCTCTCGCGGCCGTTCGGCTCAGACAGGGTGTCGGAAGACTTATCAGATCCTCCATGGACACGGGAGTTGTGCTGATCATGGACAGGAGGATAACCAGCAAGGGCTACGGCAAGGTATTCCTGAATTCCATCCCGCCCTTCAGGAGAGTCGACGAGGAGGCTATCATCCCCTTCATCATGGAACACTGCCGTCCCGGAGGTGTATCATCACTGGAGGACTGAAATCCTGCGGAGGTGCAGCCGGATGATAACCGGGATGGATATCGAGTATGGTGAAGGAGGTCGCGCGTATGTGCAGTTCGCATCCGCTCTTCTTTCGGTAAGAGGCAGGTGCGGGGTCACGGAGGATGAACTCGGAGAACTCGTCTTCCTCAGCCAGGTGCACGGAGCGGATGTACTCGTCTCTCCATCCAGCGGTGAAGTGGCTGATGGGCTTATCATGGACATTGGATCGAGGGCTCCCGCTCTCAGAGTAGCCGACTGCCTTCCCGTATTCCTGGCGTCAGGGGAAAAGGTCGCAGCTTTTCATGCAGGCTGGCGGGGGCTGGCCGCAGGAA
>CAZYLX010000494.1:0-3414 GCA_964648595.1 uncultured Acidimicrobiaceae bacterium | reverse complement strand
GTCGTTGTAGTAACAGATGAGTTTGTGGGTTCTCGTACGAACGCCATAGTGGGCCGGGCAGAGGTGGGCGCCGTCGCGGTGCATCCAGTACCGGTAGTACATCGAGGTCGGCCAGTCCGAAGGCGTGACGCCCCCGATCATCGGAGCGAACGAGCGGCCCTGTAGATGGTCGGGCTGATCGACTCCGGCAAGATCCAGCAGCGTTGGCGCGAAGTCGACGTTCACGATCACGTCGTCGTTGGTCGAACCGGGCGCGATCTCTTTCGGGTAGCGCATGAGGAACGGCATGTTGAGCGACTCCTCATACATGAGGCGCTTGTCGAACCAGCCGTGGTCCCCGAGGAAAAAGCCCTGGTCGGAGGTGTAGATCACGATCGTGTTGTCGGTGAGCCCGTCTTCATCGAGGCGGTCGAGCAGGCGACCGACGTTGTCGTCAATCGATGCCACCACGCGCAGGTAGTCCTTGATGTAGCGCTGGTATCGCCAACTGATTTCTTCGTCGAGGGTCAGCCCTGGCGGCACGGTGGCCTTCAGGTCGATGATGGGGTCGAGATCCATCATCCGCATGCGAACGGCCTGGATCACGTCGGCTCGGCCGGCGAGGTCGTCACGGAATGTGTCTGGTTCGGGAATGTCGACATCCTCGTACATCGTGAAGTGTTTCTTGCTCGGCTCCCAGGAGCGATGCGGCGCCTTGTGATGGCAGAACAAGGCAAAGGGTTGATCGCTGTTGTGTTTCTTGTGGCGGTCGAGGAAGCCGAGACAGTCATCGGTGATGAGGTCGGTCACGTAACCGCCTCGCTCGACAACGGGGTGCTCGCCGGCCTGAAGCATCACGGGGTTGTGATAGTGGCCCTGTCCAGGGAGCACTCGCCAGAAGTCGAAGCCGGTCGGGTCGTTGGCCGGGCCATGGCCGAGATGCCATTTGCCGAACATGCCGGTGAGATAACCGGCCTCCTGCAACGCCTTCGGGAAGGTCCACAGGGCGTTGTCCATGTGGGTGTCGAGCGTGGTCACGCCGTTCACGTGGTTGTAGGTGCCGGCCAGGATCGCCGCTCGGCTTGGCGTGCAGATCGAGTTCGTGCAGAACACCGAGTCGAACCGCATGCCGCCTGCAGCAATGCGGTCGAGATTCGGTGTGTCGTTGATCCTGCTGCCATAGGCCGAGATCGCGTGCGACGCGTGGTCGTCGCTCATGATGAAGAGAATGTTCGGTCTGTCGCTCATTGCCCTCAGGGTGTCACGCGGCCCTCACCAGCGCACAACGGTTGCGAGCGCCAGGTCCGGCGTTCAATGCCGACCGCACTCGGCTCGCGCTGCTCAGCAGGGGCGGCCGACCATGGCGAGGTACCGCTCGAGCAAGGAGGCGTCGTCGGCCACCTCGATCGCTTCCGCTGTTCTGCCACTGTCGGACAGCATGGCAGCGCGAGGCTCGACCGTCGACATGGTCGCAGCAAGAAGGTCGTCGCTGAGGCCGTGATCGATGCCAGCGGCAGTGGCCAGATCCCAGGCATGGGTGACCGGGTCCCACGTGACGGCGGCACAGAGCTCGTCGACATCGGCAGCCCGGAACCAGAACGGACCTTGTTGGGCCAGCACGCCCTGGGCGTCGAGTGCTCCGAGCAGTCGATCACGGCACTCGTTCCACATGGCGACGGCATCGTCGTTGTCCGGCGAAGGCGCCGGGGCAGCCATCTGACCAGTCTCAGCGATCGTGGCGACACCGTTGAGAACCGAACACTGATGCTCCACGAGCTGCTTCGCATTCCAATCGGCGCATGGCGTCTGCACTCCCCACTGATCGGAAGGCACTCGCTGGACCACGGCGTCGAAGGCGTAGATGCCTTGGGTGAAGGTGCGAAGGTGCTGGCTCATGGGTGACGGGTCTCCTCGACGTCGGACAGCAGGACCTTACCAAGCCGCCCCCTAACGACGAAGACGCCTGCCGCCACCGCCGAAGACGCACCGCCAAACCAGCGACGCCACCGGCGGCCAATGCCGAGAACGCGCACCACCGCGCGAGACCGACACTCGCAACCGTTGACCGGCTCAGGTGGCACCCGAACCAAAGCTGTGCAACGTTGTGCCGATGACCGGATGCAGGACATGGCGGTGCAAGAGATGACCGAATGGGAGCGGGTTCGATTCGACAAGCCGGCCCCGGGTGTCGGACGAGTCACGCTGACCAGGTCCGAGGCGGCAAATGCTCAGGACTACGTGATGCTCAGCCAGCTCAACGAGGCGTTCGACGTCGCCGCCCAGGACACCGACGTTCGATGCATCGTGCTCGCTGCAGAAGGCAACCACTTCTCGTCGGGCCACGATCTGCGGGACGCGTCCGACATCAACGACTTGCCGACCATCGGTACCCAGTGCCATTTCAACGCTGAAGGGGCCGAGGGCTACATGGCCCGCGAGGCCGAGATGTACATCGGCCTCTGCTGGCGCTGGCGCAACCTGGCGAAGCCAACCATTGCGCAAGTGCAAGGCAAGGTGATCGCCGGCGGATTGATGCTGGTCTGGCCGATGGATCTCATCGTGTGCTCCGAGGACGCGACGTTCTCCGATCCTGTCGTTGCCTTCGGTGTCAATGGCCACGAGTACTTCGTTCACCCGTACGAGGCGGGAGCTCGGCTGGCCAAGGAGATGCTGTTCACCGGTCGCGCCATCACCGCGGCCGAGGCGTTGCAGCACGGCATGGTCAACAAGGTGGTCGCCCGCGACGAACTCGAGACAGCAACGCTCGAGATGGCAGCCCACATTGCGAAGCGGCCGATGATCGGGCTCACGCTGGCCAAGCAGTCAGTGAACAACAGCCTCGATGCCATGGGGATGTACACCGCCATCCAGTCGGCATTCGGCCTCCATCACGTTGGCCACAATCACAACATGCGGTTGTTCGACAGCCTCGTCGATCCGTCCGGGCTGCAGGTCATTCGCGACGAAGCATGAGCTGCAGGACCGCCAATCAACCGCCACAACGGAACCACGACAACGGAACCACAACGACCGAACTGGGGGCTGACCGCATCGAAAGTGAGGGTCAGGAACCCGGGGTTTGAATAGAAAGAAGTGACATGACAACAGGCAGCAGGGAACTCGAGGGGAAGGTGGCGATCGTCACCGGATCGTCCAGCGGCATCGGCGAGGAGACCGCCCGCCGGCTCGCAGCGCTCGGGGCCAACGTGGTCGTGAACTCCTCGAGCTCGGTGACAGCGGGTGAAGCCGTCGCGGCATCACTACCAACCGATTCGATCTACGTCCGAGCTGACATCTCCGACCAGGCCCAAGGCACAGCGCTGATCGATGCCACGATCGAGCGCTTCGGGAAACTCGACATCCTGGTCAACAATGCCGGGTGGACCACCGTCGTTCCCCACCACGAACTCGACGCACTCACCGACGACATCTTCG
>CAZYLX010000493.1:0-3420 GCA_964648595.1 uncultured Acidimicrobiaceae bacterium | reverse complement strand
AGATGATCGGAGGCGCCGACCAGCGAGTCGAGCACCTGTCGCACTGTCGTCCCCGAAGCCTCGACGGTGCTCTGCCCGCCGGCTTGGGCCCGCAGAACGGTCGGCAGGCGAACCGTCACGGTGGTCAGTACGAGCGTCGTGGTTTCGCGTGGGTTCGATGTTGCTGCGTTGAACGTTGCTGTGTTGGACGTGGTTGTGTCGGACACGGGAGCTCCAGTGGGGTGAGAATCGTGAGTGGCGATCGATTGTCGACAAAGTTGATTCGATAAGTAGGGAATCTAGTTTGTCAACATCACGGTCTCTTCGGCTATTCCGGAAGCAGAATCCGAACCGAAGTTCCCAGGGGACGGTTCGACGGCAAAGCTGCGGAGCTCGGGGAAGCCCCATCCGAGCGAAACAATCAGCCAGTGCCAGCTTGGTGGCACCAACGGTTTTGTCGCCTCGGCCACGTCGGTTTCCGACGGGTAGGCCGCAGTGTGAGTGTGCGAATGCATCACTCCCACCACGTCCAACCCGTTGTCGTCGGCGAAACGCTCCGCCTTCATGAAACCCCGCGGGTCGAGTTGGAAGATCCGGCTCGAGTGGGCCGCGTTTTCGACCGGGCGGAAGTGGCGAACGGTCCCGCTCGCACCAAGTCCGACGGGGCCGAGCAGAAGCCCACACGCTTCTTCTGGGTAGACCCGCCACGACTCGGCCAGAACCTCGGCGACCACTCGGGCATTGACGCGCAGCACGACGAGGACGTTACCGGCCGAATCGGATCTGACCCGGATTGGGCCGGATGGCCCATCCTCATGGGCGACCTCTCCGGCCGGGCTCATGTTGGGGACGCCGACCGTCGATGAAAGGGCGTGACCGAGCGGGTGACCTCCCCACACGAGGTCTCGAGCGGTAGGCATTGGACGGGGCAGGACGCGGCCGCTCATGTACTGCGCATTGGGCTGGCAGCAGCTCCAACTCTGGTCGCCCTGGTAACCGTGTTCGGTCTCATTCGACTGGTTCCCGATTCGAACTCGAAGGCAGCGAGCATCGCCTGGATCGTTGCCATCGCTGTGGCTGGTTTCGCCGTCAGCTCGGCCACCAGCCGTTTCACCGTTCGGCTGCTCCCTCTCGCTGCGCTGATGCGATTGTCGTTGGTCTTCCCTGATCAGGCTCCTTCACGTCTCAAGCTGGCGATTCGGGCATCGAGTCGAAAGCGACTGCGAATTGAAGTCGAGTCGGCTCGCCACCACGGATTGTCCTCTGATGCAACGGAGGCCGCCGGCCAGCTTCTTCTCCTGACCTCGGCGCTCGGCGAGCACGACAGACGCACACGCGGCCACTCCGAACGGGTTCGGCTCTACTCCAGACTCCTGGGTGAGGAGATGGGGCTCAAAGGTGACGATCTCGAACGCCTTCAGTGGGGTGCGTTGTTGCACGACGTCGGCAAGCTCACCATTCCAGCTGAGATTCTGAACAAGCCGGGCACGCTCGACCAGACCGAGTGGGCGATCATGGCCGGCCATGCTGCCGCTGGGGGTGAGCTTGCTGCTCCGCTTCATCCGTTCCTGGGGCCGTTCGTGCAGGCGGCCGACGGGCACCACGAGAAATGGGATGGCTCCGGCTATCCACTCGGTCTTCGAGGTGAAGAGATCCCGCTCGCCGCTCGCATCGTTGCCGTGGCCGACGCCTACGAAGTGATGACGGCGACTCGGGCCTACAAGAAGCCGATGAGTTCCGAAGCAGCCAGAGCTGAGCTCACGGCGTGCGCAGGGACCCATTTCGACCCCGATGTCGTTCGAGCGTGGTTGAGAGTGTCGGTTGGCGACGCCAATCGAGCGGCCGGGCCGGTCGCGATGTTGGCCGGACTCCCGTTGATCGGCGAACTCGTTGCCCTGTTCGCCAGAACGGCAACGCAGATCTCAGCCGTTCCCGCTGCCGTAGCCACGTTGGCGCCAGCCGCGGCGACCGCAGGGGCGATGACGATGGCAGTGGTCGCCGGCCAACCGCTCCCATCTGCTCCGGAACAGATCGCGTTCGAACTGCCCGAGATCATGCAGATGCAGAGCGAGCCGACAACAACAACAACAACGACGACAACAACACAACCAGCCGTGGCCGAGTCGACCACCACCGTGGATCTGTTCGCCACGACGACCGTTGCACCAAGCACAACTGCACCGCCCACCACCACCGGCGCACCAACCACAACCGCACCAACAACCGCAGCGCCGGCTACGACCGTTCCAACCACGACCGCACCGACGACCACAAGCACCGCACCAACCACCACCACGGAGGCCGCCCCTCCCCCGGCACCACGAGGCGAGCTCGTTGGGACTGGCGGCGCCTCACTCACTGTTCACGGGCCGATCGCCCCAGGCGCCGACCTCAACAAGGACGGCCCGTACGACGACGGCAGCCACCTCTTCCGAGATGGTCCCCAGACGCTGGCTGCCGATCTCACGGTCGGAGCCGTCACCATCCCGGCCGGAACCACCGTGTGTGTTGATCTCTTCCTTACCTTCGAGGCCGACGAGGAGAAGACCTGGCGAATCGACTACGCCAGCCGCGTACTTGCCATCACGGGACCGGAGCAGGAGCTGGCCGACACCGACTTCCTGAGCGCTCCGGGGGTCGACTACGGCTCGGGGAACAAGCTTGGGCTCGACAACAACGACGAGGCCTTCATCCGTCAGGACGGAACCAGGGTCCGGCTCAGGCTCAAGGGTGGAAGCGTCGACCAGGTGCGAATACTCATCGACTGCGGGTCGTGAGGTCCGGTTAGCCTCGCAAGCATGTCGGTGAAGATGATCGCGACGAACAAGACCGCTCGGCGCGACTATGAGATCTCCGAGACCTTCGAGTGCGGCATCATGCTGCGCGGTTCCGAGGTCAAGTCGTTGCGCGAATCCAACGTCCGCATCGCAGACACCTATGCCCGATTCGAAGACGGCCAGTTGTTCGTCGTCGGTCTGCACATTTCGCCGTACACGCGGGCCGGAACCCATGTGAGGCTCGAAGCCGACCGCAAGCGCAAGCTGTTGCTCCACCGCTATGAGCTCGATCGATTGAACTCGAAGATCAATCAGGACAACCTTCAGCTCGTCCCGATGGCCCTCTACTTCAAGGGCAGTCGGGCAAAGCTCGAGGTTGGTGTCGGCCGGAGCCGGAACACCGTCGACAAACGACAGATGATCGCCAAGCGAGATGCTGATCGCGAAGCGCGTCGGGAACTCGCAGCCCGCCAACGGCGCTAGGATGACAACCCCTCCTTCGGGGGGACTTACTTGACAGAGCATGCAAGCAACATCTGCATCTCTATCGACAACGGGGCTGACCGGTTTCGACGTCGGGACGAGAAGCCGTAGGTGCGACTCGAGTTGCTCAGACTCGTTAAACAGGGCTCAACAAGAAGCGCCAACAAGGCTGACTTCGCTC
>CAZYLX010000492.1:0-3424 GCA_964648595.1 uncultured Acidimicrobiaceae bacterium | reverse complement strand
TGCATACCGGAACGTGCTGATTCCACCGTTGCTGATGCCGGCTACGTGGGGGGCACCACCTTCTGGTGTCACCCAGGTCTCGACCCAATCGAGGAGTCCTGGCACGAGCGACTCGCTGCCCTGGAAGTACAGGAGGCCGTCGGGTGCTGCCGGGCTGACGACGACCCAGCCCAAGCGTTGTGCCTCCGGGGCGTAGGTCCCCTCGACCAGCGAACGGGTGAGGACGAGGTCTTGCCCGCCTGCCGGGAAGGCGAGAAGCAGCGGCGCTTCGTCGCCCGGCTCGAATCCCTCTGGGACGGACACCACGTAGTCGATGGTCACGCCATCGACCTCAACCGATCCGCTGCTGACCTTGCCCGGCGTCAATACTGGTGCTGCGTTCGATAGTGGCGTCGTTGAGCTGGCAGCGGACCCAGCATTCTCCGCGGACTCCTCGCTCTGCGCTGACTCGGCGTCCGACGAACCGCAGGCAGCAGCGACCAGTCCGAGTGGCAAGAACAGTCCCACGAGCATGCGCATGGTCATCGAAACCGTCGAGAGGGTCCGGTCATTCCGCAGACGGAGCGCCTTGCCCTTGCTCTAGCTGAGACCTCAGTGCTGCTGTTCGACGCTCCACGCGGTTCCGTGACGATCATCAATGGCATGCTGACCCAGTGGAGCGTCTTCGTGTGCACGACGGTGAAGGGGCACGAGGCGGCGACCTCGATCATTCCGTCGGTCCAGAATCTGTTGCTCGCGGCGCGCAGTCTGGGCATGGGGGAAACCATCACCACGCTGCACCCGAGCGTTGACAAACGGGTCCGCGCTGTCTTGGAGATTCCTGACACGGCGCAGGTGGTCTACTGCCTGCCGCTCGGCTACCCGAAGGGGAGCTTCGGTCCGTCACCCGCGAGCCGCTCGAGAAGGTGAGCTCACGTGACAAGTGGGGGCAGGGGTCCACTAACGATTGATCCCGGGGAGACAACCCTTCCACAGAAGCTCGGGCGCGACAGTGACACGGCACTTCCCGGGTGATCGGAACCGGCGAAACCGAGCATGCAACTGAGCGGGCACGAGCCCGTGTTTCGGCCGAGCTGCGGCTCGTCGTGAAGAATTCCCTTCCGCGTACATGCGGGCAGTGTTACTGTCAAATCCTGCAGATGGCGGGTTCGTCAAGCGGCCGCCCTGACGAAAGGTGGCCCGGCATGCGACGGATGCTGGTTGCGAGTTTCACGGTTGCGTTGCTCTTGGCGTTGTTGCCTACTTCGGCAGCGCCTACCGGGAGATCCGACGACCCTCGGCTCCAGGTCGTGAAGGCCCCGGTGGCCCCTGACGGCACCACTGCGGGAGCGGCGCTGGACTTCGTCGTCAACTTCGCGGACCCTGACCCGGCAGTTCCCGGCGTCGCCATGAAGGCTGGAGGAACGATCACGATTGAACTGGACCGGGCATTCGACCTCAGCGGCAATCAGGGGATTGACCTGCCGCCGGGTGTGGTCATCATTCTGCAGGGCTGGCCTCAGAGTCCCCGGGTGCCCTTCCCGTACACGGCTGACATCGTCGGCAACACGGTGACCCTTACGCTTACCTCCGACTGGCCCGTCGGAACGTTCGGGCCGGGGCCCAAGTCCGTGCATCTTGCGCTGCTTGACTCAACGAATCCGCCGGTCGCGGGGCGTTACTCCGTGGACATGACGATCCAACCAGGACCAAGAGAGCCAACCCTCGAGCGCCAGGGTCGCATCAAGATCATCGATGATGTTCGGGCCAGCGTGAACGTGGTTTCGCTGTTCAGCGGCGGGGGGCCTCCTCCGCCTTTCTTCAACCCGCTCTTCCAGGACGTCGCGCTAGGTGAGGCTGGCCACGAAGTCGGCATGTACCTCTGGGAGAACGGTGGTGCTGCAGCGGAGGGTGTCGACGTGCAGATGATCAATCCGAGGTTCGGCCGACTTGTCCAAGATGGCCGCAATGTGGGCCGTGTTTGGATCCGGGCCCCCCGCCACGCGCGAAACTACACGATCGTGTCAACCGGACCCTCTGTGGAAATTTCAGCGTTCGTGACCGGGGTCCCAACCGGCCTCCTGGTCACCCAGTTCACGCCGGACAGCAGTGTCGCGGGCCACTACAGCGTCGTGTTCAGAATGACCGGTGGCAAGAGACAGACAATGCATTACGAAGTATCGGACTGAGACCATCGACAACGCCGAAGTCATCTCGGACATCCCGTGTGCCCGCGCGACGATGTCGTTGCCTGCAAGACGATTTCCGGCCGACCAGGGATCTCATGCATCTCTCGATCATGGATTCGAACAACCCGGTCAGATGTAGCCATCTGGACCTTGTGTTCCCGAAAGTGGCAGACGGTCGACTGCGAGGGCGTCAGCGACGATTGTGGCGAGCTCGGCATGCTTGAACGGCTTCTGTAGGAACCGAACGCCATCGGGGAGTTCGCCCCCGGTCACTGCTGGGTCCGCGTATCCCGACATCAGCACGACTGGGAGCGGGGGCTCCAGCTTTCCAATGTGTCGTGCGAGCTCGATCCCATTCATCTCGCCTGGCAGGCCGAAATCGGAGAGTACGACCGCTATCTCGTCGTGGTCGATCAAGGCGGCCATGGCCTCCGAAGCGTCGCTGGCCTCGAGGCCGACGTAGCCGAGCTTCTCGAGTGCGAGCAGGCACGCCTCACGCACCAGCGCCTGGTCCTCGACGACCAAGACGACGTCGCCCGCGCCTTGTTGGAGGGGGCGTGGCGCGTCGTGAGAGGCCTCTGGCTCGGTGTGTCGAGAGCGCGGAAGCACGATCTTCACTTCCGTACCCAGGCCGGGTTGACTGCTCAGGGAGACCTGCCCACCCGATTGCGAGACGAAGCCGTACACCATGCTCAGTCCGAGGCCGGTCCCTCGGCCGGGATCTTTGGTCGTGAAGAAGGGCTGGAACGCCTGCTCGACGACGTCAGTATCCATGCCGAACCCGGTGTCGCGAACCGTCAGGGAGACGCAGTCGCCCGCTGGGAGCTGATCGCTCTGGCCTTCGTTGGCTACGACGTTCTCGCTGATGATCTCGAGGGTGCCTCCGAAGGGCATGGCATCGCACGCATTCACCGCCAGGTTGAGGAGTGACTGCTCGAGCTGGCCGCGATCGATCATGCATGGCCACAGAGGTTCGGTGTTGGTCACCTGCACGTCGATGTTCTCGCCGAGCGTGCGCTCGAGGAGCGGCGCCACGACGGCGATGAGGAGATCGATTCGCTCGGGCTTCGCCGTGACCGGTTGATCTCGGGCGAAGACAAGCAGGCGTCGGACCAGGTCGGCGGCTTGGTCAACCGCTCGCATTGCTTCGGTCAAGCGAGCGGAGCCGGCGCCCTCGGAAACGACCTCGCTGTGTAGAAGCTCGAGGTTGCCCCCAGCGCCGTCAGGCAACTTCCGGTCAGCGTGGCGACATCGAT
>CAZYLX010000491.1:0-3427 GCA_964648595.1 uncultured Acidimicrobiaceae bacterium | reverse complement strand
CGAGGGGCAGCTCACCCGCGAGTGTGAGATTGACGGGTAGCACGATGTTCTCGAGATAGACCCCTCGCGCAACGTTGATGAGATCCCCGGCGACTGCCCGAGACACCGCATCCGAGATCGTCAGGCAGGCCGTCGTCGTGGTCAGGCAGTCGTTTCCGTTACTGCCGTCGGGGGCCACGAACCAGGTCCAGGCATCGTCGTCAATGATCGTGCCGGCCCCGCTGGAATCGCCCATGGTGGCGTTGACTGGCACCGTCAACTCGACGGTGTAGGTCTCGTCGGCCTCGGGCTCGAGATCGCCGACCACGAATACGGTGATTGTCTGAGTCAGCGTCTGCGGCGGAAAAACGGCGGTGCCGCTGGCCGGAAGATAGTCGACACCTGAGGTGGCCGTTCCCGCGGCAGTCGCATAATTGACCGAGACTTGGGAGTCCGACGTGGTGGAAAGCGAGATGGTGAAGACGGCATCGGTGGTGCCGACATCGCCCTCGAACACGGCGACGTCATCGATGGAGATCACCGGCACGGCGGCCGAGGCCACTGAGAAGTTGCGCACGAAATCATCGCCGCCGGTGCCGTTGCCGTCGCCGTCGAGGACGTTGCCGGCCCAATCGACAATCGATGTCGTGCCGCACACCAGCAGCCGGTACGCGCCGGCGGGGAGTTCGACGCCGTCGTTGACGCCGAGCCAGGTCTCGGACGGGTCGCCGCTGAGGTACTCCCAGATCTGGACTGCGATGGGATTGTCACCCGCGGCGATCCCGCCCGCACAGTCGACGGTCTGGAAGCCGTCGCCGCCGTCGTCGAAAAGCAGGTAGTTGGCCGGGTTGGTGACGTCGTCCGGGTCGGCGTCGCCGGGCAGGTCCTGCACCGTCTCGCTGAAGCGAACCATCAGCTCGGTGATGAGGACGTCGGTGATCTCGCCTTCGGACAGAACCCCGTCCCCGGTGTCCTCCCACGAGGCTATCTCAGTCACCCGCGGCGGCGTCGAGTCGGTGCCGGACACGACGAAGGAGAAATCGTCGCCGAAGATAAAGTACGGCTGGTTCACGGTCCCATCGACCTCCACCACCTCGAAGGAGGAGAAACCGTCGGTGTCGATGAAGCCGAAGAATCTGTGAAAGTAGTCCAGCGTGTGATCCGGGAAACCGGCAGTCACGGTTGCGCCACCGGCGTAGCTGACGATGAGATCGGCCCGCGAGCCGAGTTGACTGCCCACCAGCCAACCGCCGACGCCGAGCAGCGAGCCGGGGCTCGATGCCGTTCCGGTGAAGCCGTCGTAAATCCGGTCACCGGGCGCCCCCGAGGGGTCGCCGTGCGGCAGGGAGTAAAAGCCCCAGTCGCCGCTGCGCGCCCCTGCGAAGCCGGTGGTGATGTTGTTGAAAGAAAAGTTCGACGCCCAGGTCACGGTTTGGCTTGTGACGCTCGGCACCGTGGCCGGAGACCGTGCCATGGCCCACGTCACGTCATCCTCGAAGCTCTCCATGAAAGTGCTCTTGCCGAGTTCGGCCACCTTGGCGAGATAGGCCTGCTCGACCCAACAGACCCACTGGGTCGGTGCGACTCCCGGCTCGCAGCCGTCGACGGTGATCGTCACCGTGGCCGTGTTGCTCGTTCCGGTGGCGTCAACAAAGTAATAACTGAAGGTGTCGACCCCGACAAATCCCACGTCCGATGTGTAGTCGAAGGAACCGTCGCCGTTGAAAAACAGCGCGCCATGGGTCACCCCCCCGGGAACAACCAACGTTGCCACTGCCGAGGCTGGCGGCGGCGGTTCTGCGCCGAAGTCGTAGTCGTTCTCCATCACGCCCGGGGCCTCGACCTGCAGCAGCACACCCGAACGAGCCGAGAAGGCATCAGGCACCGCCACCGGGGGCGCTGCGAGAGCCGCGCTGACTGTTGCAAAAGCCGCCAATGCGGCAGCCATCCACCGTGAAACCAATGAGAATAGTGCCCGGTTCATGACCATTCCTCCGTTCTGAACGGGTCGAAGGGCGGCCTCATGGCATCCCCGGCCCCTGGGCGCGGATCAGACGACCGTCGTTGGTCCCGGCACTGACGTTGCCGTTGACCTCGGACACCATGGCGTCGACGCCACCCGTCTCACCCGGGATCATCTGATCGAGGACCGTGACGACCGCGGTCCCGGCGTCGAGCCGGGCGATCCCGTAGTCGTCGAGGAAACGATTGTGCTGGCGGTACTCACCGGGCGCTAGAGCGTAGTCTTGCATGTGCATCGATTGGCCGTCGGATCCGAGCACATCGACCCGCACGGTGGAGGCGACGTACTCGCCGTCAGCCGATCTCGTGTTCTGGAGAATCAGATTGCTGCGGGTGTCCGGATTCTGACTGAAGCCGCAGATCCGACCCTCGGACGAGAGGGTGATCATGGCCTCCTGGCGCCGCGGACCGATCGCCTGTCCATAGGTCTGTGTTCCACCGCCGGTCACCGGTTCTTCGGTGTAGGTGCGCATCCAAACCAACCCGCCCGAGGCGAGCGGTGAGACCGTCAGCAGGGAGCCCACCGCGGGCGGCTGGTAGCCGAACAGGCTGTTGAGGATGTCCTCCTCGACCGTGCTCTCATCCGGCTCTAGGGCGACCCCTTCGGTGTCGACGGTTCCTGCCGGGTTGGCGCCCGGACCGAAGAAGCTGAAGCTGGTGGTATCTGTGCCGCCGCCCACGTGCATGAGAATCACATCGCTGCGCCACCGGCTGTCGTTGGCGCCGCTGATCTTGGCTGCGCCCGGCAGCCATGAGAACTGCGAATCGGCGGCCGGGAGCTGTCCGAGCATGTAGCTGCCGTCGCTGGTCCGGTTGTCGATGATGCTGGTGTAGGCCACCACGCGACCGTTCTGACCGACCACCTCGAAACGGTGGACGCTGTCGGCAACTAGGACATCATCAGGGTTGGCGATGAGGTTGGGAAACACGTTACGGAAGATCCCGTTGAGCTGAACCCAGCTCAAAGGCTGGACATCGAGGACCCGCGACGCGACTTGCAGGCCGAGGCGGTCATATCCGCGAATCAGGACGCGGGTGCAGCTCTGGTCCGTGGCAAAACCGAGATTGGTCCGGTAGGGACCGGCCAGCGCCGGCAGCCAGACCGACGTCCCTTCGGGCGAAACATCGGTCCAGACGACGCCCGGCACCTGTTGGCCGTATCGGCGGGTGTCGTCGACACGGTTGTAGGTGTTGGCCGAAACCAGCAGCCCGGCGGCGTCTCCGGAGATCACGGACCATTGGATCGCGCCGCTGCCGGTGATGCCGAAAAGGGTGTTGACCACGTCCTCGAGGGCCTCGGTCTGGTTGGGTTGGATCGTCAGGGAAACCGGAGGTCCGGGGGAACCGTTGGCCGGGCTGAACGAGAGCTCCAACGATACGGCGCCCGGAGAGGCGTTGTGGAGGAAGAGGTCGGTGTGCCAGTCGC
>CAZYLX010000490.1:0-3432 GCA_964648595.1 uncultured Acidimicrobiaceae bacterium | reverse complement strand
CGCTGTCGGTGACAGCGTCATCTCCGACACGTTCTTCTACGTCCCGACGCGTGGCCGGCCTGTGTTCTTTCTCGCCGCGGCGGTGCGATCCGGGTCCGACGTCATCGGCGCCGTCGTCACCGAGGTTCCCGTCGAGGGGCTGACGAGCATCATGACCGCCGAACAAGACTGGACCTTGCTCGGTCTCGGCGACACTGGCGAGAGCTACATCGTGGGCTCCGACCGCACGCTCCGATCCGATACACGGGCTTGGCTGGAGGATCCTGACGACTACCTCCGTCGCTACGCTGACCAATACGACGACCAGGAACGGGCCGGCCAGGAGAGCGCCGGCCTGATCGAGACGGTCGGTTCGCCGGTCCTCCTGCAACAGGTCGACAACGAGGCGGTGACCTCCGGCCTCGACGGTGACGAGTTCATCGGGACCGTCACGAACTACCTGGGGACAAAGACGCTGGCCGCCTCCGGCCCGGCGAACGTCGAAGGTGTCAACTGGGCGGTGGTCGTCGAGATCGACAAGTCCGAGACCGGTTCGGCGCTCAACTCCATGCTGCGTTCGATGCTCGTTGTTCTTGCCGTGTTGCTCCCGACAATTGCGATCGTTGGGGTGCTCCTTTCTCGCATTCTGACGAAGCCCGCTGACTCGCTTGTTCTGTCGGCGGCCGAGATCGCACGCGGTGACCTCGGCGCCGAGGTCGAGGATCTCGGGCGCAATGAGCTCGGCGACCTCGGACGACAGCTGGAAGGTGTCGTCGGAGAACTCGAATCGAGAGAGCAGGCGATCGTCGACGAGGAGCAACACATCAACGACATGTTGCGGGCATTGCTTCCGGCCAGGTTGGTCGATCGCGTCCGTCGTGGCGAGCAAGCGATCGGCGACATCCTCGATACGGCGACCGTCGTCTCCATCACCCTGGACGACACATCCGATGTCATGGGGTCTGATCAAGACCTCGCATTGGAGATGGCCGAACGGTTGAACGAAGAGGTAGAGGCGCTGATGGAACAGTTCGGCGTCGAGCGAGTCCAAAGATCGTCGGGCAGCGAGCTGTACGTGACCGGCCTCGACCAGGGCGATGCCCGCGTTGCCGATGCGGCGGCGTTTGCCCTGGCCACGAAAAGGAAGGTTGCGGAGATCAGCGAGGAATTCGGACAAACACTGGAGATCCGGGCCGGCATGTCCGCGGGGGACGTGGCCACGGGCGTACTCGGCACCACGCAGCTGTCGTTCGGCGCGTGGGGGGATCCGCCCGGTACGGCCGTCACCCTCGCTTCGCTCGCCCGACCCGGTCAGCTACTGGCTGACGGAAGCGTCGTTGAGGCGCTCGGGCCGGAATGGGACGTCGGTCCGCTCGAAGAGCTCCCCGGCCTCGCCGACGACATCGACGCTCATGAGGTCAACGGCCCGGTGAACGCCCCGGTGAACGCCCCAGTGGGCCCAACGTCTGGTGGATGAGAGGCACACCGGGTCGGTACGCGAGGTGATGGTGCGTTGGAGCGTCGAGGATGACGGCGTGGCCCGCAGATCCTGGGCTCAGTCGGCCAACATCGCTGCGGCGCAAGGCGGCGGCGCCGCCGACGGTGACCGCTTGAATGGCCTCATCGATGGTCATGCCCATGTCCCGTACGGCGAGGGCAATGCAGAACGAGATCGACGTGGTGTAGCTCGACCCCGGGTTGCAGTTGGACGCGATCGCAACCGTGACACCGGCGTCGATGACGCGGCGGGCGTCGGCGTATGGCTGCCGGGTCGAGAAGTCGGCGGCTGGAAGAAACGTGGCAACCGTGTCGCTCTCTGCCAGGGCCGCGATGTCGTCGTCGCTGAGGTAGGTGCAGTGGTCGACTGATGCGCAGCCACAGTCGACCGCCAGCTGAACTCCTGGCCCATGGCCGAGTTGGTTGCCGTGGAGCCGCAGCCCCAGCCCTGCAGCGCGACCGGCCTCGAGGACAGCGCGGCATTGATCTGCGTCGAACGCTCCGGTCTCGCAAAAGGCATCAATCCACCTGGCGTTGGGTGCAGCCCCGTCGAGCATCTCGTTGCACACCAGATGGATGTAGTCGTCGGCCCGGCCCTCGAACTCGGCTGGCAGGAGGTGGGCCCCCAGGAACGTGGTCTCGTCGGTGTGGGCTCTGGCGATCTCGAGCGATCGGGTCTCGTCGGTCACGTTGAGCCCATACCCAGACTTGATCTCGATGGTCGTCGTTCCAGCACGATGAGCTTCGTCGAGCCTCAGCCGAACGAGCCGATCAAGCACGTCGGTCGATGCGTTCCGGGTGGCATCGGTGGTGGTGCGGATGCCACCACCGTCATAGGGCGTTCCCGCCATCCGAGCAGTGAATTCCTCGGATCGGTCACCGGCGAAGACAAGATGGGTGTGCGAATCGACGAAGCCGGGAAGCACACATGCCCGCTCGGCATCGATCCGCCGATCAGCAAGCTCTCCGGACGGACCGACATGCTCGACGACCTCGCCGACGATCACAACGCAGGCGTTCTCGATGATGCCGAGCGGCCCCCTACCCATCGTCGGGTCGTTGGTGATGAGCGAACCGATGTTGTCGATCACGAGCGACGGTGCACCACCTTCACTCATGGTCCATCAGCTCCTTGATTGCCGTATCGAGCTCGGCGGCCGCATCGATTGCGGTGTGGCGACGATCGCAAACGACATGGCGACCATCGACATGGACGTCGGTGATGTCGCTGGCGGTGGCAGCGAAGACAGTTGCCCCGATGGCATTGGCCAGGGTCGTTCCTGCGAGTCGGACCGAGTCGAGAGACAGTGTGACGAGATCGGCTCGTTGGCCGACAGCAATGACACCAGCGTCCTCCCACCCGAGGCTGCGGTGCCCGACACGGGTGGCCATGGACAACAGATCAGGGGCGCAGTGGACGCCGCGGGTGTGGCTCCGGAGCCGCTCGTCGAGTTCGAGCGCCCGGATTTCTTCGAACAGATCGATGACCGCGTGAGAGTCCGATCCGACTGCCATCGGCACACCGGAGGCTGCGAAGTCACCGGTTGGGCCGATGCCGTCGCCAAGATCGCGTTCGGTGGTCGGGCACATCACAACCGTTGACCCTGCTGCAGCAAGCATCGCAACATCGTCAGCGTTGAGGTGTGTAGCGTGCACAGCGGCGAAGCGATCGGACAGCACCCCGGCGTCGGCCAGCAGGCTCACCGGGGTTTGCCCGTAGTTGGCGAGGCAAGCGTCGTTCTCTGCAACTTGTTCGGAGACATGAGCGTGGACGGGGAGGCCGTCGCCAGCCATCCGACTCGCTACAACAGCCATCGAAGCAGGGTCGACGGCACGAACCGAGTGAATGGCAGCACCGAAGCGTTCCGTGTCGGTCGGTGCCAGCAGACTCACCCGTTCTGCCCAGTCTTCGGCACAGGAGTCGGCGAAGCGCCGTTGCCCGCCGATTGGGGGGCT
>CAZYLX010000489.1:0-3441 GCA_964648595.1 uncultured Acidimicrobiaceae bacterium | reverse complement strand
CACACCTGACAGCACGTCGGCGCATCCCCCACGCTCAGATCGAAACGTCGTCTACGAGCGACTACAGCACGATATCCGCAGGGCTGAGGACCGCGTTGGGGCGCAGCCCGGGTGCCACGAGAGCAACCTCACCACGCCGCGTGATCCGTCTGGGTTCTCGCGTTGCCCCGAATCGGAGTGGATCGAGCTCACGTAGTCCTACGAAAGACAGTCCGGTGAGGAACTCGACGGTCGTAAGCCGAACCTGCTCGAGAAATGGGCTGAAACTGACGGGATCCTCCGAGTCATGGTCCCGCTGCCAGACCAAGAATGCCGCGACACTTCGACCGCTTTCGCGGGGGATGACGATGATCTTCCAGAAGCCGGCTGGGATCTGAATCGGCTCCTCGTCGACCGCGTTCTGGTGAAGCGGGTCGTCAGGCATCATCACTGGGCCGGTGAACACGGCCGCGCGCCGACTGCCTGTCTCGGCGAGGTCGAGCATCCAGTCCTCGATCGCGCCCCAGGCGGTGTCGTGAAGGTGTTCGTGTTGGGGAGCGATGTTGGTCCAGAAGAACGACTCACTGTCTGCCGTCCTGGCATCCTCCTCCGACCCCCAATGCAATGATCGCCGGCGAGTCAGGTGACCGCGATCCCACGAGTTCTTCCAGTAGCCGCGCCGGTTGTCGATCTGGAGTTCGTTGGGAACCTGGTCGTCGAAGCGGAAGCGATCCTTGCGCCGGATGAGTCCCTCTGGGTGGAGCGTGGCACCGTCGATGGTGTGGGCCGTACAGATCGCCAAGCCTCTCACAGCATGGAAGATCACGGAGAACCTCATATGGTCGATCGGCTGGCCGTCGGCGAGCGCCTGTTCCGCCAGCAGCGCCGAGAGCGTTGGCAGATGGATGGAGTCTCCTTCGAGGAAGTCGGGGTCGTATCCCATGTCGCTCCTTCTCTGTTCGTATCGACCGTCTCTCGTCCTATGCAATTCGGGCGTGAGGATCGCCGTAGACCACGTAGGCGAGCCAGGTGGCATCGCCACTCGCTCGCGCCTTGTGGCGTGCTGTTCTCGTCGCTTCAGCAACGGTCTTGCCCCCCTTGAGTTCTGCGTAGAACTGCTCTGTGAACGTACGGGCCGGTTCGTCGCCCACGGCCCAGAGCGAACTGATGAACACACCGGCGCCACCGCGCAGGAAGGCCTGGGAGAACCCGCCGATGCCGGTGAGTTGATAGCCGGCCCTGCCTGCCTGGCAGGCGTTCAGGAACACAATCGGTCGGTTCCCTCCTGCTTGCGGCTCTTCCCGGATGTCGCAGAACTGCTCGACGGTCGTCGAGGTCAGCGAGATCGGCTTCCATTTCCCGTTGTCCTTCCGCAGGCCCAGGACGATCTCAGCATTGGCGATGTCGGCTTGCCTCGCGAGCCCGTGCCCGGCGAAGTGCAGCAGGTCGAACTGGCCGGGTCTTGAGATGAGGCCTATCAGGTTGTCAATGGAGGTCTCAGCCTTGGCTGCCCCGAACAGCTCGTCGATGTACGTGTACTCGTTGGCCGGTTCAGCGAGTTCCCAACCTGAACCGGGTGGGTAGTCCGGGACTACTCCGACTACCCGGCCGTCTCGAACCTTGATTCGCTCGGGAGGCCAGTCGGCGCCATCGAGCCAACGGATAAGTCCCATGTTGGCAAGGAATCGCTCCTCCGTCGGTAGCTTCCCGTTTGGCTTCTTGAGGTGTACGAGTTCCCACGGGATGAACGGATCGGCACTGAACACCTGGAGCGTCTCGATACTGTCTCGGTTGTCCCACAAGATGGCCTGGATCTTGTCCGGAACCAACTCGTCGAAGAGCTGACCTCCGTACGCACGGAGTTGCTGGGTGAACGCTGCCGAGTCACTGGCGCTCTTGACCCAGCAGTCCTCGATCTCCTTGAACATCGCTGCGACATACGCGAGGCGGTCACCCTTGATGGCTTTGGTTGTGTCCCGCTCGATCAGGTCGAGATCCTTTGATCGGAAACGCACATCGAATGCTGTCTGCACGACTACGTGCTGCTGGTCTCCGCTCGTCGTGATGCTGTCGATGACCTTGCTCTCGTCGATCAGAAGCTCGTGCCGAGGCTCGAACGTGGGTGGTGACGCCACGTCCGCCGTGGCCACTGCACGCCTGCCGTCGGGTCGGGGGTTGGCCGATATTGTTGGCCGCAGCAGCAGCTTCACCAGAACCACGGGGCCCTGCTCGGCCACGACCGCCAGTTCGCCGGGACCCTCCATGGTCCCCGCCACTTTGAAGACCAGGGAGATTGGCTCGTTGGGTCCGGGTGGGTCCACGGTCACGAACTTGTCTCCAATGACCTTCATGTTGATCCGCGGGATGACGTGAACGGTGATCTTCTTGGTTAGATCGACCGTCCCTGTGGTCGCTGCAGCCCCTGCCCGATCGGCGACGATCAGTTGTTCGCGGGATATGTCAACGAGAACGGAGGACTCGGCTTCAAGGGCAATGTCGTCGTCCATTTCGGCTCGGAAGTAGGTGTCTGCCTTGGTCGGCAGGGTCGCACTCGCTTCCGGTTCTCCTGTTGCACCTCGGCTCGGTCGATCTCCTCGCGACGCACCTGTCCCGCCACCATTGGCCGTTGCCATCATCTCGTCGAAATGCGGGACGACTCCGACCGGTCTCGCCTCGTGGAGGACGACCACCCGTCTGCTCCACGGCTGACCATGCTGCGATGTGGAGAAGCCGACGACCGTGCCGGGAAGAGACTCCGGTGCGCTGTCGCTCTCATGGAGAACTCCGGCGGCCTCAATCGAGAGCTCACCATCCTCTTGGCCGAACACGTCGACAAACTCGTCGGCTCGGAATGCATAGTGATAGACGCGCTGGTCATCGGCGTGGTACCTCCGCACCACCGCGTAGGCGCCGCCCTGTTGCAGAGCATCCATGGCGCGCCCAATCGGCATCTGCGCGTCGAGCACCACGATGTCTGCGTCGACGATTGCCGGGAGATCAGCGCCTTCAGCGCCGCGCCACTCGTCCGCGGATCCCCGCGTTGGGGCCTCGTCGAGTTCGAGCCACCTGCGGAGAGACCGAATCGCATCTTGTTGCACGAAGTAGTTTCCGTGGTATACCCAGTTGTTGGTGCCGAAGTCGAGCTCATCCCTGACAAACCCCGGAACAAGTGGGTCGATCTCGGTCATGGACGGCACATCCACGACCAGGTCGTTTGGCTCGCCCATGAGGCTGTCCATGAGCTTGTCGGCAATGGCGCGCTTCAACTTGGTGGGGAGTTCCTGTGGACCGTCGAGGCCCTTGATCTCGAAGTCAGATTTGATCACGAAGTAGTCGAGGATCGATGGATCGGGTTGGCCCGGTTGTGTCGTGTTGATCTCAGAGACAAAGGACCCGTCGGGTCTCATCGCTGCCAACCCCGGCACCTTTCCTTCGTCGACCGCGGTGACGGCGAGTGCCTTG
>CAZYLX010000488.1:0-3445 GCA_964648595.1 uncultured Acidimicrobiaceae bacterium | reverse complement strand
CGCGAAGCGCTTCTGGCCACCGAGCTCGAGGAGCAACTGACGAAGGAGGAGATCCTCTTTGGTTACCTCGAGTCGAGCTACTTCGGGGCCGGCGCCTACGGGATCGGCGCCGCTGCCGAGGTCTATTTCGCGAAGCCGGTCAGCGACCTCGACATCTCGGAGGCGGCCACCCTGGCGGGGCTGCTCCAAGCCCCCACACGCTTGTCGCCACGCGTAGACATCGAAGCGGCCGAGAGCAGACGGCGGTTGGTGCTGCAAGCGATGCTCGATCAGGACATCATCACCCTGCAAGAACATGAGCGCGAAGCAGCGCGCACGTTGTGGTCGGCCACGGACCCGAACCGCCCGGGCGGCACCGTCACCGTGGTTGCTCCTCCGCCACCGAACGGGGCAAGCGCCTACCCCCATTTCGTTGATTGGATCGAGGCGCAGCTCATCGAGGATCTCGGGCCCGATCTGCTCTACCGGGGCGGCCTGCGAATCCAGACCACCATCGATCCTTTGCTGCAGCGGGCGGCCGAGAGGGCCGTGTCTGCACGCTTGGAGAACACCGAGTATCCGGTCGAGATGAGTTTGGTATCGATCGAGCCTGTGACGGGTCGCGTCGTCGCGATGGTTGGCGGCCGCGACTACGAGGCAAGTCAGGTCAACCTCGCCACGGGTGGCAGCACCGGGTTCCAGCCGGGGAGCTCGTTCAAACCAATCGTTTTGGCCGAAGCGTTCTCGCAGGGCATCGGTCCCGACACGATCTACCCAGCCCCCGCGGAATGGATCGTGCCCGGGTGTATCGGTACGCAGTGCACGCTCAGCAACTACGACTTCGCCGACCGGGGCGACATCAGTCTCCGCGAGGCGACGCGGGCGTCGGTCAACACCGTGTTCGCCGAGCTGGTCACCGACGTGTCTGTCGACCGAACCGTCCGCCTCGCTCGATCTCTCGGTCTCGAACGGCTCGACGAGAACATCAACTATGGCCCGAGTCTTGCGCTCGGCTCGGCCGAGACATCGACCCTCGAGATGGCATCTGCGTATGGCACGTTCGCCAATAGCGGCATGCGGGCGACCCCGATCGGGGTCGTGCGGGTGATCGACTCGAACGACAACGTCATCATCGACCGAACGGCCAGAGGCGGAACCCGCGTACTGAGCGCCGCCGTGGCCGACAACGTGACCGACGTGTTGGTCGATGTTGTCACGAGCGGCACTGGTCAACGGGCTGCGGTGAGCGGCCATCCGATCGCTGGGAAGACGGGAACGGGCCAGGAGTATCGGGCTGCGTGGTTCGTTGGGTACACGCCGACGCTGGCGACCGCCGTATGGATGGGTCACGCCGATGGGCTCGCATCCCTCCGCAACGTCAACGGCGTCCCCAGGGTCACCGGCGGCAGCCACCCCGCTGTCGCCTTCAGCGACTTCATGAGCGACGCACTGGCGAGGGTTGAGCCTCAGGCGTTCCCCCCTCCACCGGACCTGGCCCAGTTCGACACCGCCGACGATGTCATTGCGCTCGTTGATGGAACGGTCGCCGGCGTGCGAGGCGATGGAGAGACCGTGTCGGCTGACTGCGGTGGTCCGTGCCGGATAGACGGCGTTCCCGAGCCTTCGTTGGACCCTCCCGCCGTGACCACCATCCCACCGTCGACCAGTTCCTCGTTGCCCACTGACTCATCGACAGCCGATCCATCGATCCCCCCGGTGTCGACAACGGATTCGCCAACGACCGACCCAGCCGGCCCGACGCTCACGTCGCCATCAACCTCGCCGCCCCTGAACTCAACAACAACGGAGGGGACATGACTCGATCAAAGCGAGCAATCGTCCGCCGAGACAGCACACCAACCGACGTCTTGGAGGAGGCCAACGAACGTTTCCGTGGTCTCGACCAAGATGACCAATCCGACTCGCCTGGCCAAGTCGACGCCGGCCAGGCCGATGCCGATCGGGCCGCGCCCGCGGCGTCGCCGGCGGTCGACGCCCCAGCTCCAGATCGGCGCAAGAAGCGTTCGAAGCGTTCGGCGGCCTCGAAGAACTCGAAGCCGCCGAAGCGCGCTCCAGTCACCAGTGGACGTGTCGGTGGGGTGGCACCGTTCATCCAGCCTCCGAGCAGGTTCGCTCGATGGCGTCATCTGAACGGCTGGCGACGACAGGGTTTTGTACCGCTGAGCCCCGGTCGCGAGAAACGCCGCCATCGGATTCTTCCTCGAACCGTGATCGGAATCTCCACGATGTTGATGTCGGCTGGCATCGGGGCCGGCTTCGCAGGTGCCGCCTTCTATGCGTACTACGACGACCGTCTGGCCGAGAACGAAGAACAGGTGGCGGGGTTCGTCGAGACGTTCGACACCCAGTTCGCAGACGCCGCGCTTGCCATCGAAGGTCAACGCGATTCGGCGCTCGAAGATGTCCGAGCAGAGCTGCTCCCCCTCGAGGCGTACGTCGCCGACGCCAATGGTGTCGCAACGTTGCCCGACACCGCGGGGCCTTCGGTCTGGTCGATTCGTTCGCTCGATGACGACGGCCGGGCAACAACCGGCACGGCCTTCGCTCTCGTGGCTCACCAAGGGGGTAGCGGCCTGGTCACCGAGCTCGACATCGTTCGTGCTTCGACGGTGAGCCCAGCACCACCGATCGAGTTGGTCAAGGGTGATCGGATCGTGCCGGCGACGCTGTGGACCTGGGACGACGCCAACGGTCTCGCGCTCGTTGTGACAGCTGAGCCGCTCCCGCTGCTCGAGATTGCCGACCCCGGTCGGGCAGACACGCTCGTCGGGCGCTCCGTCTTCGCGATGAGCGGCATCGGGGCAAGAGGTGCATCGGCATCGCCGGGACTGATGCTCGACCGTGCCCCTCAGGGCGTGCAGCACACGGCTGCGATCGGGCCTGTCTTCTTCGGTGGGCCGATCGTCGATGGTCTTGGTCAGGTGCTCGGTATGACCACGGGATCCACGGCACCAGAGTTCGGCGATGTCGCTGTTGCCATCGACGCTTCGGTGTTCTGCGAACGCGTCTTACGTTGCGTCAACGGTCTCGAAGCCGGCACCAACTGACCAATCGGGCCCGCGTGACCGTTCCGCGTTGCGTTTGTCCCGGAATCGGGCACAAGAGGAACACAGAAGCGTGGTCGCGGGTTCGGTGGTGCGGGGGTAGGTTCGCCCCGCCGACAACCTGGGGGTGCCCGTGGAAGCGATTGAGATTGCTGTCTGGAGTGAGGTGCCGAACCGGGAACCGGTTGGTGCGTTGGTCAGCAACGTCGACCTGGTCATCGTCCGTTCGGACGACAACCATTCCGTGCTCTACGGCCGGTGTTTGCATCGCGGCGCCTTGATGGCCGACGGCCACGTCTCGGGCGACAACCTCATCTGTGGGTTGCACGGATGGGACTACGTGTTCCACACCGGTGTCAGCAGCTACGACAACGCCGAGCGCCTGTATCACTTTGCGTCGT
>CAZYLX010000487.1:0-3448 GCA_964648595.1 uncultured Acidimicrobiaceae bacterium | reverse complement strand
AGCTTTCTTTTCTGATAATTTCTTGAAATCAACTTGTTTTATCAGAAAGAAAATGAAGACGATGGGAATCAGGATTAAAAGAACAGACCCCGCACCACTCGCCGTCCTCACTAAACTCGACGAGCGGCGTTTCTTCTTTCCAGAGACGAATATCGAGCTTCGGCCACTTTCGCCCTGACTCGAAATCACCCGCCCATTCAGGCAGCATGCGACCGAGATGGAGCCCGATGAACACGAGACCGACGGTGACGATCGCCAGATAGAGGCCGCGTACCTTGACAGCTGCGGGCGAGACCAGCACGCCGATGGCAGCAGCTACAACCCCGGCGGCCGGCAACCAAATCCAGATTGGGAGGCCGAGGCCGCACTGACCCTGCTCCTCGAGGAGGCCGAGGTTGTCGTGGAACGGCACACACGTCTTCCAACTCTCTTCCTCACCGAGGTTGCCACCCAGCATCACCGCCGTGTAAGCACCGGTGCCCATGAAGAAGGCGTGGCCGAGCGAGACCTGACCGGTCACACCGACCAAGATGTTGAGACCGAGAGCCGCGATGCCGAAGATCACCGCGATGGTGACGGGGCCGATCCAGGTGTTGCCGAGCAACCATCTCGGAAGGTAAGTGAAGAACGAGTTGCCGAGCGCGGTGAGCGTGATCGTCACCAGCGCGAGCGCGACAAGGCCCTTCTGGAGATAGGTCGGGAAGATGGCCGCTTCCTGCACATACGACGTGCGCAGCAGGGGTCGACCGAACGACGGAGCCTTTGGCCCGGAACTGGCGGTCGACTCGGGGCTGTCCGCCTGACGATTGTCAGTCTCCACGGACATGTCAAACCCTCCGGATTTCTGCAGTGCCGAACAGTCCGTACGGTTTGACCAGCAGCACGCCCAGCATCACGACGTAGGGCACGATCGTCGAATACCCGGGCCCGAGGATGTTGGTCCACTGCGACAGGTACTGCCCGGCGAAGATCTCGAAGAATGCGATCAGGAGGCCGCCATAGATGGCGCCGACCACTGAGTCGAGACCACCAAGGATGATGACGGGCAGGACACGGAAAACCCAAACCGGATGGATCTCAGCACTCACCGAGCCCGAGGGCGGCCAGGGGGCCATGGCGAAGAAGATCGCGGCCAGAGCGGCGAGGGCAGCACCAAGTGCCCAGGCAATGGCGAAGACGCGACCGACGTTGATGCCCTGGGCCATGGCCGCTTCCTGGTCGAAGGCGACCGCCCGCATCGCCACGCCGAAACGCGAGCGGTAGAAGTAGAACACCGCAGCGAACGACAGGGCCGCAGCGATCACAGCAGCCACATAGCTCTTCGGGATGATCGCATCGGCGATGATCCAGCTCTCGTTGCCCCACGGCACACCGATACTGCGACCGCCGAGGGCGGTGGCGTCGAGGTTGAACGGGCGAATCGCGATCTCGAGGCCGAGCGTTATCACTGCCATCGCGAACAGGGGTTGGCCGATCATCGGCCGGATGGCCACCCGCTCGATGACCAACCCCAGAATGGCGGCGATGATCAAGGCCATCGCCACATTGACGAGCCAGAGCGCAACGCCCGCGGTCTCGCCCGCGTCGGGGGCCAGCGGATTCGCGAACGGCAGGAACGGGAACCCACCGTCGACCACCAGGATCGACAAGAACAGCGCCCCCGCCATCGACAACGCGCCGGCAGCAAAGTTCAACACCTGCGTGCCCTTGAAAATGATCACGAAGCTGAGGGCGAGAATGCCGTAGATCGAACCGAGTGCGATCGCCTTCGACAGCGTTTGGACGAATGTGATCACCGATACATCTCCTCAATGAGATCGTCGAACGCCGCCAGGACGGCGGATCGCTTCAGTTTCTGGGTGGCTGTCAACTCGCCGTCCTCATGGTCGAGCTCCTTCGGGAGCAGCTTGAACTTGCGGATGTTCTCGACACGAGCGAAACGTTCGTTGCTCTGCTCCACTTCTTTGCTGATCAGCTCGATGACCTCGGGCTTCTCTGCGAGGTCGCGGTACGTCGTGTATGACAGATTCTGGCGTTGGGCCCAGTTGCCGACCACGTCGAGCTCGATGGCGATCAGAGCCGAGAGGAACTTGCGCTGGTCACCGATAACCATCGCTTCGTTGATGAACGGCGAGGTCTTCAGCGAATTCTCGATCTCCGACGGCGAGACGTTCTTGCCGCCTGCGGTGATGATGATGTCCTTCATCCGGTCGACAATCTTGACGTGAGTACCATCGACCCACTCAGCGACGTCGCCGGTCTTCAGCCAGCCGTCATCGGTGAACGCCTCCGCTGTCTTTTCGGGATTGCCCCAGTAGCCGACGAAGTTGCCTGCGTGCTTGGTCTGAATCTCGCCGGTCTCTTCATCGATCCTCACCCCATCTTTGATCAGCGGGTAGGGCTCACCAACGGTCCCCAGCTTCACCCGGCCGTGCATGTTGGCCGTGGCGATGGCGGTGTTTTCGGTCATGCCGTAGAGCTCGTAGACGTTGAGACCGATACCGAGGAAGAACTCGAGCACCTCAGGGGCGATGGGTGCCGCGCCGGTACCGGTCCAACGGGTACGGCGAAGTCCGAGGCGCTCTCGAAGCGATCGGTAGACACACACCCAGCCGATGGCGTACGCAACGCGGGTGGCAGGTGTCCAGTTTCCGCCGTTGGCCACTCGCCTCTTGCCGATCCAGCCGGCCAGCTTCAAGAATTGCCCGAGGAACAGCTTCTTCATTGGGCTGGAGTCTGCGCCCCGGATCTGGACCGCTGCCATCAGCTTCTCCCAGATACGGGGAACGGCGAAGAACAGTGTCGGCTGGATCTCCCGGAGATCGGCATTGACCGACTCGATGGATTCACCGAAGTTCAGGACCACGCCTCGCGAAGCGAGATGCCATGTCGAGAAGACGCGTTCTGCCACGTGGCAAAGCGGGAGGTAGGTGAGCACCGAATCGGACGGGCCGGGGAGCTTTCCTCCTGGCATCCGCTCAGGAGTCCCGATGATCACCTCGAGGCCGAACTCGGCGTTGGTGTTGGTGAGCATGGCGCCCTTTGGCGGACCGGTTGTTCCCGAGGTGTAGACGAGTGTCATCACGTCGTCGGGCTGCGCCGCTGCCATTTGCTGATCGACCGCATTTGGATTGGCGGCTCGGTGTTCCCGACCCAATGCGAGGAAATCGTCCCAGAAGAGGAGGCGCTCGTCATCGGAGCGGCGGATGCCGCGGGGCTCGATGTAGACGATTTTCTCGACGGTCGGGAATGCGGCATGCGGGACTTCGATGACCTTGTCTGCCTGTTCCTGATCTTCGACGATGTGCACCTTGGCACTGCAGTCGTTCAGCGTGTACTCGACCTCGGCGGCCGGGTTGGTCGGGTACATGCCAACCGTGATGCCTCGAACAGCAACGATGGCGAAGTCCATGATGACCCACTCGGGGCGATCTTCGGAGAGGATGCT
>CAZYLX010000486.1:0-3451 GCA_964648595.1 uncultured Acidimicrobiaceae bacterium | reverse complement strand
CCCCGAGCGCGGCGAGAACCACCACACCAGCCGCGACCATGACCCACGTTCGCCGATACAGCGGTGTTGAACTCGTCTGATCGACGATGGTCAATTCGGTGAACGAGTCCGAAGACTGTCCAAGAGACGGCGGCGGTGGTGGAGGCGCAGCGTTGATAGAAGTAGGTATCGGCGCCTGTCGCTGCAGCTTGATCGTGGGAACCGTTGTATAAGGAGCTCGCGGACTCAGACGGGATCGTTCCGGTGGTGACAGAGCGGGGCCGACGGTCGACGGGCAGCGCAGAAGTGACCTGACGGTGTGCAGCGAAATCGCCGGACGCAGTTTGAAGATTCTCGAAGAGTCGGCGATTCGTGCCCAACTCGACGACGGAGTCCTGGTCGGTGGCGATGCCTACTTGTACTTCTCGGTCAAGCGTCGATAGGCCCAAGGTCTTCATCTCACCAACACTGATTGCCAGGGAACGTGGGTGGGAAGCATCAGCTCGGATACTTCCCCCCAAGCGGGTCGACCGTTCGATCAGCTCCTTCGAGAGTCGAAGCCACACGGGCAGGTGGGCAAAGGTCTTCCGTGTTCTGGTTCTTCTGCCTCTCATCATCCGCCTGGGCACAGTCCATGCTTCCGAGCAGGTCTCTGCGAAGGCGGTTCTGTGATATCGATGACGAGTTCACGTTGGGTAGCGGTCGCTGTTGCGGTTGCTGTCACGTTGGGTACTGGAGCGGTCGGGCCTGTACCCGCCGGCAGTGTGCAGACTCCATACGTTGGCGCAGAGACACCCGTTACACCCAACGATGTTGTCGGGGAGGTGCCATTCACCGAGTTGGGATCAGGCATCGTTGATTCTTCGGACCGCTACTTGGTCCAGTTTGCGAGCCCCGCAAGCCAAGAGCGGGCCAGCGTCGAGTTACGCAACAAGGGTCTGAAGCCGGACAAAGTCGCTGAACAGAGCACTCTCGTGCTGGCCGTGGAAGCCGCGGCATCCGAAGTTGAGGGCTTGAAGCAGCTCCCCGGCGTTGTCTCTGTCGAGCCCGAGCAGATCTATGAACTCTCGACCGATCAGTCGAGCCCACCGTGGGGCCTCGATCGAATCGATCAGCGCAACCTGCCACTGGACTCCAACTACTCCCACGGAGCCATGGGCAGTGGTGTCGTGATCTACACGATTGATTCAGGCATCTGGCTTTCGCACAGCGAGTTCATCGGCCGCATCCCTCGTGGGGCGTTTTGGGATTTCGGAGACGGCTGGGCCGGGTGGGACTGCAATGGGCACGGAACCCATGTCGCCGGCATAGCAGCCGGGACCACGTACGGGGTCGCGAAGGCCGCCTCGATCGTGCCGGTGAAAGCCTTTTCCTGCACAAGCGTTACCACAACAAGCATCCTCCTCGGGGCGATCGACTGGATTGTCGCTGACCATGTCTCCGGTACTCCCGCGGTTGCCAACTTCAGTCTCGGTGGTCCAGCGTCGTCGCTTGTGGACAGCGCCGTACAGTCGATGATCGACGATGGCATTACCGTCGTCGCTTCAGCGGGCAATGAATCGGATAATAGTTGTTTGTATAGCCCCGGCAGATTGGCGTCCGCTATCACGGTCGCCGCCTCCACCAGCTATGACGACGACGCTTGGTACTCGAACTACGGCTCCTGCAACGACCTCTTCGCACCCGGCAGCGACATCGTTTCTGCATGGTGGGGGTCGGATTCGGCCACCCAGATGGGAAGCGGCACGTCGATGGCCGCACCACACGTCGCCGGGGCTGCGGCCATCGTGTTGCAGAACAACCCTTCGTATTCTCCGTCACAGGTGTGGTCTGCCCTCGACGCCAATGCCACCCTGGGCGCACTCACAGAGTGCTGCGGTGACCCCGACAAACTCCTCTACATCCCGCCGCCGGTGGTTCCGCCATCGGGTGCATCGATCACTTTGGGATCGATGACGTCGTCGTCGATGGTGGCGACCTTCTCGGCTGCTGATGGTGGTGGGACGAACTCCTACACGTTGACGGTGCGTACGCCGGATGCTGTTGGAACGATCGTGCAGACGCTGACGAATCAGACGTCGCCTGCGCCGATTTCCGGGCTGTCTGCGAAGACAGCATATTCGGTGACGGTGACTGCGGACAATGGTGAGGCTCCGGCTGCTACTGCTGAGGCTTCCGCGACGCTGCCGGTCCTGCCGCCGCCGGTTGATCCTCGCCAGGCGGCCTTCAGCGAGTTCGCAGCGACGCCCGGCCTTCACCGCGGACACTCCACCATCTTGCGGCTGTACTGGGCGGTCTTCGCACGCATCCCCGATGTCGGCGGTTCGCGCTTCTGGGTCGACTCGTATGACTCGGGTGAGTGGTCGACGCGTCGGATTGCCAGGCACTTCGCCGTGTCGCAAGAATTCGTCGACACCTACGGAACAGGACTGACGAATGACCAGTTCGCCCGATTGATTTTCCGCAACGTGCTCGAGAGAGAGCCTGACGGCGATGGCTTCGCCTTCTGGGTTGGTCAACTGAACGCCGGCATGGAACGGGCAGAAATGATTCTGTTGATCTCGAACGACTTCGAGTTCATCGGCAAACACCCGCTGCCGAGTGATCAAGTCGCCGACACAGGACCGCGGGGATGAGTCATCGAGTTCGTTGTTTCGTAGCTGCAGCCTGACGGGGTTTTCGGCGCGGTCGACCCCCGAGTCACTTCAGGGAGTTGATCACCGCATCTGCAGCGTGACTGGGTTCTCGCCGAGGCCGACCCGATAGCCGAGCGCGGCCGCATCCGACATCGTCCGCCGTCGCGTATCAGCCCGCGGCCTCTTGCCGCTGAGCGTGTACACGACGATGCCCACCGCCAGACCCATCACAAACCACACCCGGACACCTTGGCGCCTCGAGTCGCCGTCGGCACGAGTGATCTGGCTCGTCGCACAACCATTCGACCCACGTGCTCGGCAAGCAATGCCATGTTGAGTGCAGCCGTTGTCGAGTGCACTAGATCCTTGGACGGCATAAGGGCCGGGAGCAGCCGACGAGACTCGGCATCGTCCTTAGTAAGAGCGGCCAACATCGCTTGGGCATCTTCGAGCTCGCTCGATGGCCCCACCTCAATGATCCAACGGCACCACTTGTCTGCCTCGGCCTCGTTCTCTTCGTCCAACTCAAGCACAGCGAGCGAGTAGGCGGCTTCGGACGCAGCGAGCTGCCCGCGCGTGAGACGTCCGTTCGTGAGGTGATGCTGCGTCTGGGGGCTTCGGTGGTGGTCATCGCACGCTCGTTCGTGTTGTCGCTACCCATGACTGAAGCGCGACTGTCTGGACGGGGCATCCCACTGGCAGCTGATCTCCTCTCCGTCTGGCGACGGATATGCGGGCATGCCGAAACGGCCACATGTTGGGACCAAAGTTCCCGGGGGCAGTGACGTTCGGCTCTAGTGGGCCGAGGTCGGCAGGTTGAGCGTCTTCAGTAGGAA
>CAZYLX010000485.1:0-3456 GCA_964648595.1 uncultured Acidimicrobiaceae bacterium | reverse complement strand
ATGCCGTTCTTGGTGACCAGCCCGATGAGCATGATCATCCCGATCTGGCTGAAGATGTTGAGGGTCTGGTTGAAATACCACAGCGTCAGCAGCGCGCCCGCGAGGGCCAGCGGCACGGTGAACATGATGATGAAGGGATCGCGGAAGCTCTCGAACTGGGCCGCAAGGACGAGGTAGACCAGCACCAGGGCCAGGACAAAGACAAAGACCAGGCTGGTGGCGCTCTCGGCGAAATCCCTGGACTCGCCGGCGAGAGTCGTGGAGAAGCTGTCGTCGAGCACCGTGTCGGCGACGGCGTCCATCGCTTTGATGCCCTGGCCGATGGTCCGACCCGGCGCCAGCGCCGCCGAGACGGTGGCCGATTTGTAGCGATCGAAGCGGAAGATCTGCGGCGGGCTCGAGGTCTCGGCGACCCGGACCAGCTTGTCAAGCAGGACCGGCGGCCGCCCCTCGGATGTGACGTAGAGGTTTCGCAGGTCGACGGTCTCATCTCGGGATTCCCTGGCGACCTGGCCGATGACCTCGTACTGCTTGCCGTCCATGACGAAGTACCCGAGTCGCTGCTCAGCGAAGGCGAACTGCAGGGTGCTGGCGATGCGGCGGGCGGAGATGCCCTGGTCCTGTGCACGCTCGCGGTCGATGGTGACGCGGAGTTCGGGCTTGTTGAATTTGAGGTTGACGTCGACGAAGGTGAAGGTGGGATCGGCCTCGGCGGCGGCGAGGAATGGGGGCAGCACCTCCTGGAGCTTCTCCATCGTGGGCGCCTGGATGACGTACTGCACCGGTAGCCCTCGACGGCGACCGACGGAGATGGATGGTTCCTGGGCAACGTAGGTCCTGGCGTCGGTGAGCTCCCGTACCTTCGGCGTCAGCGCTGCGGCGATCTCGGCCTGGCTGCGCTCCCGTTCCTCGGGCTCTACGAGGTCGAGCCGGCAGAAGCCCGAGTTGACGGAAGAGGTGGCGCCCCATCCCGGAGAGGTCATGGAGACCAGGTTGTCGAGTTCGGGGACCTCGTCAAGGATGAGCGCAGTCAGCCGGTCCATATAGTGCTCCATGTAGGCAAACGTGGCGCCCTCGGGGCCGCGGGCGTTGACCGTAATGTTGGCGCGGTCCTCCAGGGGGGCCAGTTCACGTGGGAGCACGTTCAGGAAGAGGGCGATGAGCATGATGCAGGCAAGAACGAGGGGGATGGCGAGCCAGCGCTTCTGTAGGAGCGCTGTGAGGTTGTCACGGTAGCTTGAAACGAGGAACGAAAAGAAGGGTTCGGTCTTTCGGTAGAACCAAGGCTGCTGCTCGCGTTTCTTGAGCAGCCGCGACGAGAGCATGGGGGTCAGGGTCAGGGCGACGAACGAGGAGATCACCACTGCTCCGGCGAGCGTGATGCCGAACTCGCGGAAAAGGCGGCCGACGAGCCCGCTCAGGAAGAGGATGGGCATGAAGACCGAGACGAGTGCCACGGTGGTGGCCAGGACCGCGAAGAAGATCTCCCGGGTGCCCTCGATGCCGGCCTCCATGGGGTCTTTGCCGCGTTCGATCTTGGAGTAGATCACCTCGACGACGACGATGGCGTCGTCCACCACGAGCCCGATGGCGAGGACCAACGCGAGCAGGGTGAGGACGTTGAGCGTGAAGCCAGCCAGATACATCACGAAGAAGGAACCGATGAGGGAGACTGGGATCACGACCAGGGGGATTAAGGTCGTCCGCCAGTCCCGGAGAAAGAGGAAGATGACCAGCATGACCAGGATGAATGCGATGAAGATGGTCTGCTGAACCTCGGATACAGATTTGCGGACATGGCGGCTCGCGTCGAAGGCGTGGGCCACTTCGATATCGCTCGGGAGGTTCTTCTCGATGAGCTTGATCCGGCGGTAGAACTCGTCGACGATCGCAATGTAGTTGGCGCCGGGTTGCGGGCGGCCGACGACGACAACCATGGGGACGCCGTTGCGCTTGAGGACGTTGCGCTCGTTGCGGGGACCGAGCTCTGCCAAACCGACGTCGCGAAAGCGGATGATCTGGCCGCCCTCGCTCTTGAGGATCAGGTCGTTGAATTCCTCGGGGGTGTCGAGGCGGCTCATGGTCCGGATAGGCAGCTCGACCTCGGCGCCCTCGATGCGGCCCGACGGCAGCTCGACGTTCTCTCGCGCCACCGCGTCACGCACGTCCATGGGAGAGAGCCGGTGGGCGGCGAGCTTGTTCGGATCGATCCAGAGCCGCATGGAGTAGGTCTTGTCGCCCCAGATGTCGACGCTGGCCAGGTCGGGAATGGTCTGCAGCCGCTCCACGAAGGCGTCCTGGGCGATCTTGCTGAGCTCGAGCAGGTTCCGGCTGTCGCTGCGGACTGTGACCCCGACGATGGGCCGTGCGTCGGCGTCGGCCTTGGAAACAATGGGTGGTTCCACGTCGGACGGCAGGTTGCGCATGGCCCGGGAGACGTGGTCGCGGACATCGTTGGCCGCCCGCTCGAGATCCATCCCGAGGTCGAATTCGGCCTGAATGGTGCTGCGGCCGTCACGACTGGTGGAGGTGAGGGTGCGGATCCCGTCCACTCCGTTGATCGAGGCTTCCAACGGCTCGGTGACCTGGGACTCGATGACGTCGGCCGAGGCGCCGTGGTAGGTGGTGGAGACGGAGATGAGCGGCGGGTCGAGCGAGGGGTACTCGCGGACGCCGAGAAAGGAAAATCCGAGCAGACCGAAGAGCACAATGGTGATGGACAGGACGATGGCGAGCACCGGCCGCCGGATGCTGAGGGTGTAGAGGGTCATTGCTCGACAGGGCTTTCGAGTTCGACCTCGAGCTCCGGTTGGAGCTGGAGGATCCCGCTGGTGATGACCAGATCGCCTTCTTCGAGCCCGTCGGTGATCTGGACCTCGCGGTCGCTCCGGATCCCGGTGGTGACGGGGCGGGCCTCGGCTCTTCCGTCGGCAAAGAGGTAGACTTTTTTGCCGCCGAGCTCCGGAATGATGGCGATGGCCGGGACCGTCAGAGCGTCGGCGGTCGAACGGACGGCCAGATCGACGTTGGCGAAGGTTCCGGGCAGGAGGGCACCGTCGTCATTCGGGCATCGCGCCCGCATCCGGAGCGAACGGGAGGCGGTGTCGACGCTCGGTTCGATGGCGTAGATCGTTCCGGTGAAACCGCTATCGGACCCCTCCACCGAGAAGTTGACCTCGTTGCCGATCTTCATGAGCGAGGCGTAGCGTTCGGGGACGCTGAAGTCGATCTTGACCGGATCGAGGTCGTGCAACGAAGCGATCCGGGTTTGCGACGTGAGATAGCTGCCAGGGCTCACCCATCGCAGACCGATGAAACCGCCGAAGGGGGCTCGGATTTCGGTCTTGAGCAGCTGGGCTTCGATGAGCCAAAGGGACGCACGCAGCACGTTGAGTTCGCCAAGAGCGACGTCGTAGGTCTCCGATGAGATGACGCCGTCATCGAGAAGCTGTTGTT
>CAZYLX010000484.1:0-3459 GCA_964648595.1 uncultured Acidimicrobiaceae bacterium | reverse complement strand
CGCACGACGTGTCACTCGATGCAAACCAGGCCGCATTGGTCACCTCCGCGAAATCTCCAGGGAGGTAGGAGTTGCATCCTGAACCCGACGACGGCGCCGCCGGCGTTCCGCACGAAGCGGGAACACCGTTGGGCCGTGTGTCGTCATAGAGGTAGACCGTCACTCGACGAACCCGATCCGCATCGTTGCCAAACGTCGACAAGACAGCACGAAGCGCCTCTTGATCAGAGTAGGCATACGTGCCGAGCTGGGAAACCGTGCGGGCCCCGCTACGTGCCCCTTGGACCACGTTCTGGCTGGCGCTCCAGGCCATACCGATCTCGAACATACCGAGCACGATCGTGACCAAAATCGGCACGACGAGCGTCAGTTCGACGAGCACCGCACCGCGTTGGCGCGTGCCGTCGGGATTTCGTCGGCTGCTTCGCATCATCATGTGTCCTCGTCCGGTTCGACACGAATGACGGTTGTCGCATCGAGAATCTGGGTCTCACCGAAGAAGCCGGTCAGGTAGTCGTGCGTGGTCTGGACGTAGACGCCAACAAGATCAGAGTCGTCTCCCAACCCAGCGCGGCGGTCACCCGGGCACCATGAACCATCGAGGTTGGCAGGAGCGGTGACACATCGGAAGAAGTCCGTTGTCACATCGGAACCGTCGACGAGTTCCTTCTCGAAGTCAGCGGCGACGTAGCGGTTGCACACGTCGGCAACCGACTGCGTGTGGCAAAGATGCGTGTCTGCTAGCTCGTAGCCCTTGGTCGACGCATTGAAGACCACGACATAGTTGAGTCTCTCCAGGCCCATGGCTGCGATGCCATGTTCAAGGGTCTGCAGCGTGAGGTAGTCCGCTTCGAGCGCTCGCCCGCCGACTGACGCCGCTCGAGCCGCTTCCTGGCTGGCGTTGTTGGTCGTCAGATTGTCCCGGAAGAGCAGGCCGTACTCGAGAATCCCGAACAACAGCATGAGGAAGACAGGCGTGACAAACGCCGCTTCGATGATCGCCGAACCGCGTTCGCCTCGACGACGACGCCTCCGGGGCGCAAGAGTTTCCGCTGATGCCACGATGACCTATCGACAACGGTGCAGCGCGACTTGAGTGATCACCGCCACCTTCGGGCAGTTCCACCCATGTTCGCGACTGCCGAAAAATGCGACAGGCACCTCCTCGAAGAGGAAGTGCCTGTTGCAGAGCTCGTGTGGTGACTCAGTCGCCGAGTACGTCGACCAGCTTGCGGCCCTTGCGGAAACCGAACTTCACCTTGCCGGGGGCTGTGGCGAACAGTGTGTCGTCGCCGCCCTTACCAACGTTGGTACCGGGGTGGATCTTGCTGCCCCGCTGGCGAACGATGATCGCACCGGACTTCACTGCCGTGCCGTCGAACACCTTCACGCCAAGATACTGCGGGTTGGAATCGCGGCCGTTTCGTGTGGAACCGCCACCTTTGGTCTTTGACATGTCAGCCTCGCTTGATTCCGGTGATTTCAATCGTTGCGTACGTCTGGCGATGGCCATAGCGACGACGCTGATTGGTGGTGGACTTGTAGGTGAAACCGTCGATCTTCTTGCCCTTGGTTTCTTCGATGATCTTCGCTGACACGCTGACCTTGCCCAGTTGTTCTGGGGTGGAAAGCACATCGCCTCCATCAACGAACAGCACCGGCCGCAGGTCCACGGAGTCGCCGGGCGCACCGACGCGCTCAACCTTGAGCTGTTGACCTTCTTCGACCCGGTATTGCTTGCCACCGGTGGCTACGACTGCGTACATAGGGGGTAGAGGCTAGCTCCGGTGAGGGACGCTTCAACCACCAACAACCGAAGCATCGAGGGCAAGCCCACGGCCGCCGCAATGGGGGCACTGGGAAGAGAGCGATTCGACCAGGCCCTCGCCGATTCGCTTTCGCGTCATCTCGACAAGACCAAGATCGCTGATGTCGAACACCTGCGTGCGAGTCTTGTCCCGGCTCAGGGCCTCGCGGAAGACACGAATCGTGTCGTCACGATTCTTCTTGTCTTCCATGTCGACGAAGTCGATCACGATGATCCCGCCGATGTCGCGAAGCCGAAGCTGGCGGGCAACCTCTTCGGCTGCTTCGAGATTGTTGCGGTAGACGGTCTCTTCGAGCGAGGACTTCCCAACGTTCTTGCCCGTGTTGACGTCGATCACGGTCAGAGCTTCGGTGGCTTCGATGATCAGCGAGCCGCCTGATCGCAGCCACACCTTTCGATCGAGGGCCTTGTGAAGCTGCTCATGCACATGAAAACGCTCGAGAATGTCGAGATTCTCGTCGTTCTCGTCGTGGAACTCCACACGGTCGGCCAGTGCCGGCGTGATCACCGAGACATAGCCGGCGATCTCCTCGTAGAGCTCAGGGTCATCGATGACGACCGCTCGGTAGTCCTTGTTGAACTCCTCGCGGATGACCCGAACCGAGAGATCGGGTTCGCGGTAGAGCAATTGCGCGTTCTTGCCCTTCGCGGCCATGCGCTCGATCTCTTCCCACTGCTGAAGAAGACCGGCAACGTCGCGCTGGATCTCTTCCGCTGTCACGTTCTCCGCAGCTGTCCGGACAATGACTCCGTGCTGTTTCGGCTTTGCCTTGTCGAGGATCTGGCGCAGGCGCTTGCGTTCAGGGTCAGGGAGCCGCTTGGAGATGCCATAGGTGTCGCTGTTCGGCACCAGAACGACGAATCGTCCGGGGAGCGAGACCTCTGTTGTGAGCCGAGCACCCTTGTGAGCGATCGGATTCTTGGTGACCTGGCAGATGACCGTGTCTCGTTGCTTCAGCAGCTGTTCGATCTTCGGCCGATCGTTTCCTTTGAATTGTTTCTTGTCGAAGCGAACGTCGCCCCGGTAGAGAACGGCGTTCTTTGGTGTGCCGATGTCGACGAACGCTGCCTCCATGCCCGGCAGCACATTCTGCACCTTGCCGACATAGATGTTCCCGTGGATCTGGGTGACATCATCGCTCGGGCGCGACACCTGGTACTCGATGAGCTGCCTCCCCTCGAGGATCGCGATGTGGGTGGCCTCCGCCCGTCGCCGAACAACCATCAGGTAGCGGCCGATTGGGCGCCCCTTCCTGGTCTTGCCCCGACGACGCTTCAGCTGCTGCTCATCGAGTTCGATGGGGCCGACGGCAACGACTGGGCTGACAGGGGCCGTGTCGCCACTCCCTGTTCCCGTCGCCTTGTTCTTGCGGCGGCGGCGACGACGTTTTGCCGAGGTACTCGTGCCCTCACCCTCTTCGCGTTGCTCGCTGCGATCATTCGACGCTTCGTTTGATCCGCGTTCGCTCGATCCGCTGGCATCCGAGCTGCTGCGGCTCGATGAACGGCTCCGCCGGCTGTCGCCGTTGTTCTTGTCTGGTGCGCCGGACTCGTCCGGGGTTGAAGCCGAAACCGGTGCCGGCCTACTGTCGCCGATCTTGGGTTTCGCCGCGTCCGGAGTTGACCGGGTC
>CAZYLX010000483.1:0-3462 GCA_964648595.1 uncultured Acidimicrobiaceae bacterium | reverse complement strand
CCCTCGCCTGGCCGGAGGCCGGTCCCTCGATGCATCAGTGCCCTCTCGGTAGTATGCGGATCCGCTGTCTGCTGTGACAGCACGAACGAACCGAGGACGATCATGGGCAAGTACTGGCTGTTGGATCGGCACGGCGCCGACGGGCCTTCGGTTCTGGTGGAGACCGATGGGTCGATGCGCGTGGTCGACGTCATTCGATTCGGACCGGCGGTCACTGAGCTCGAAGCTCAGCAGCGGATCCTCGACGATGTGATCGGCCGAGTGGCGCCGACCCTGAAGCCCATGGTCCCGTCGTCCAAGGTGACCGAGCAGGGCATTGCTCTCCACGCCGATCTCAAACACGCCGGAGGCGGCGGAGGTAACAGGAGTGATCGACGCAGCGGCGGCCCCCAAGCGGAGGCGACTGAGCGGGCGGGCGGTGGACCCAAACGCACGGGTGGCCGTGGGCGCGGTTGACCGTGTTGCTCTTGCTGGCTTCACGGCTCGAGTGACGGAGGTACCGCGTCGCGAGTGAACGTGGACTCTTGGTCAACGCCGATGACGGGACTTTCGGCTCCCACAGTCTCAGTCCCCTTGTCAGTCGCTGACGATTCGGACAGAAGCGCCGAAGTCTGCTGCGGCTGCGCTGGGCGGAGCGTTTTCGTCAGCCTTCGCGAGACACACGTCGGCGGAGAGATGTCGTGTGGGGCCGAATATTGCGTTGTGCCTGGTCAGGCAGCGTTTCGGTATTCGTTGATGAGGCCGTCGCATCGGGTTGATTTCATGACCTGAAGGCAGCGCTGGTTCGGCGGAGGTTGTTGCGGGCTGTTTGGGTAGTCCATGGGCCGGTTGGGTCGGCGATCACACCTGCGAAGAAGACTTGTCGGGTAGGGATGTGGATGAAGAACAGGACGCGGCGCAGCGGCTCTCGGTTCACGCGAAACACCAGGTGCCGATCAAGGTCACCCTGCCTCCGTCAGGCCCAGACGTGTGGTCTCTCGGATCGAAGCGTTGTCTTTGACCAGCAGGGTCGTGGCATCCACGCGGCCAAGCTGGCGAGGAGCCCAACGGGTCCTGTCGTCGGATGACTGGTAGCCTCTAGACGTGTCGCGCTCGGTCTACCTCACGGCGATGGGCCCGTCGAGCGGCAAGTCGCTCGTGGCGCTGGGGCTCGTCGAGCTGCTCTCGCGGCGGGTGAGCCGGCTGGGCTTCTTCCGGCCGGTCATCCGGTCGGTGCCCGACAACGACATCGAGCTGATCCGCGACCGGTACCAGCTGCCGGATGACCGGATCGGGCACGCCTACGTGGCCGACGAGCTGCGCACCCTCGTGAGCCATTCGCGAGATGTCGCTGACGCGGCGATGTCGCGCGCCGTGTCAGCGTTCATGGAACTCGAGTCGCGCTGCGACATCGTGGTCATCGAAGGCACCGACTTCACCGGGGCCTCGTCGCCGCTCGAATTCGACTTGAATGCACGTGTCGCTCGCCACTTCGGCGCACCTGTCCTTGCGGTCATCAACGGTCACGGCCGTTCAGTCGCCGAGATCGACGAGCGCGTCCGCATGAGTGAGGAATCCTTCCTCGGCGAGGGCGACCCAATGCTGGGCCTGATCGTCAACCGGGTCGACGCAGCCAGCATCGATCTCCTCCAGAGTGAGCTCGCCAAACGCGCCGACGTCGAGCCTCCGGTCTGGGTGCTTCCCGAGGAGCCGGCGCTGCGTTACCCGACGCTCGCCGAGTTGGCCGACGTGCTCGGCGCCGTTCCCGTTGCCGGGCACGCCGTCGACCTCACTCGCGAGGTTCGTCGCGTGAAGGTGGCGGCAATGTTGGTCCCGAATCTCCTCGAACACGTCGAGGAGGGCACCCTCTTCATCTCGCCGGGCGATCGCGCCGACATCATCGTCACGGCCGCCCTGACGCGTTTGTCCGCTGGTGTGCCCAGCGTGGCCGGGGTGGTCCTGAGCGGGGGGCTCACGCCCGACGAACGGGTGCTCGAGCTCGTCGATGGCGTCGGACAGCGTGGGCGGCCGCTTCCGCTGCTGACCGTCGAGACCGACACCTTCGACACCGCGGTCGCCGCAGCCCAAGTGGAGGGACCGATCCGCCCCGGCAACGTGCGCAAGATCGAGGCCGGTCTCGGCTTGTTTGAGTCGTACGTCGACGTGCCGTTGCTCGAGCAGCGGATCCAGCTCACGCGCTCGACCGTGATCACACCGATCATGTTCCAGTACGAGTTGATCGACCGGGCGCGCTCGGCAGGTGCACACATCGTGCTCCCGGAGGGCACCGACGACCGGATCCTGGAAGCCGCCGATCTTCTCGTCCGGCGGCGGGTGTGTGAGATCACCCTGCTCGGTCCGGAGGAGCCGATCCGGCGCCGGATCTCCCAGCTCGGCCTTGCCCTCGACGACGTACCGATCGTCGACCCGGGTGCATCGCCGCTGCTGAATCGGTTCAGCGAGCGCTACCGGGAGCTGAGGGCGCACAAGGGGCCCCTCACCCTCGATCGGGCGCGCGACATCGTGAGCGACGTCAGCTTCTTCGGCACGATGATGGTGCACGAAGGTCTGGTCGACGGGATGGTGTCCGGAGCGGTTCACACCACCGCTCATACCATCCGTCCTGCCCTGGAGTTCATCAACACGCGGCCCGGCGTGTCGATCGTGTCGAGCGTGTTCCTGATGCTGCTCGGCGACCGGATGCTCGTCTACGGCGACTGTGCTGTGATCCCCGACCCCGACGCCGACCAGCTTGCCGACATCGCCATCTCATCAGCCGGGACCGCCAGGCTGTTCGGCCTCGAGCCGCGAATCGCGATGCTCAGCTACTCGACCGGCGAATCGGGCAGCGGCATCGACGTCGACAAGGTGCGCGCTGCAACCGAGCGGGTGCAGACACTCCGTCCCGACCTGCCGGTCGAGGGCCCGATCCAGTACGACGCAGCGATCGACGCCGGGGTCGCCCGCGAGAAGCTGCCCAGCAGCGAGGTGGCAGGCCACGCCAACGTGTTCGTGTTCCCCGACCTCAACTCGGGTAACAACACCTACAAGGCGGTGCAGCGCTCGGCCGGCGCCGTCGCGATCGGCCCGGTGCTCCAGGGACTCAACAAGCCGGTCAACGATCTCTCGCGCGGCGCCACGGTGACCGACATCGTGAACACCGTCGCGATCACCGCAATCCAGTCCGGCCAGGTCGACGTCTGATGCGGGTGCTGGTGCTCAACACCGGCAGCTCGTCGGTCAAGTACCAACTGGTCGAGTCGGGGGATGGTCACCGGCTCGCAGGGGGGATCATCGAGGAGGTCACCGATCACGCCGCCGCGCTCGATTCGGTCTTCAACGAGTTGGGCGACGCGACGGTCGACGCCGTCGGCCACCGGGTGGTGCACGGCGGCGAGTCGTTCACGGCACCGACTTTGATCGGCGATCAGATGCTGGCGACCGTGCGCGAGCTCGTGCCACTTGCCCCGCTCCACAACCCGG
>CAZYLX010000482.1:0-3470 GCA_964648595.1 uncultured Acidimicrobiaceae bacterium | reverse complement strand
CCCCGACGCTCCATGTCTGCGATGTCGTGCACACTGCACGACGTGCAACTGCCTCAATCGGCGAGCGCTTCGATCACCGCATCACAGTTGCTGGCAATCTCGTGGCGGAGATCGACTGGTGCCGGCTTTGCGAAGGTCGGCTTCATGTAGCGATTCACTGATGCGCCCTGTTCCCCCAAACGCTTCTCGAGCTGATCGAGGAACTGGGCTCCGCGAGGTTTCGAGATGTCGAGCAGCCCGACCGTCAGCCCCTCGAGGCTCTTGGGGCGGGGCACCGTTTCGATAGAGGCGGCAGCCTTGCCTGCGGTTGGGTCGAGAAGGACCGTCATATATGCATCCTGCTACATCGTGCTAGGCCCTACAAGGCGGGCAGGTCATGGAGTGATACGCCGGGCAACGGGGTCGCTGCCCTTCGCCCCACCGACCCAGCCGCCCAGCACAGCCGAGAACAATCCGGCATCGCCGCCGACGTGGACGACCTGCAGGCCCCCGTCGCGGAACTTCGAGATCTCGATCCCGGCGAACGCATCGGGGAGACCTTCGTCGATTCCGCCGACTCCGCGGATCAGGTCGTCACTCGGACGGGTGAGCAGCGGAGCGAGCTCGTCGCGAAGACGGGCCTTGTCCCAACCGGCTTCCCGCAGGATCCGTCCATGCTCAGGACCGACCAGCAACATCGCATCGAAGCCGATCACCAACTTCGGATGCCACACGTTGAGCAAGAACGCGGCGAACGTTCGAACGAGTGATTCCGGTGTACGCGAGATCTGGTCGACGATGGGGGTGGGGCCCTCGCCGGCATAGATCGTCACGGCGTCTTCTCCGGCCTCGATCCCGAAGTCGGTTGAAAGCGGGGAGAACGGCGAGTCCTCTTCACGCTCGGCGAACGCCAGGCCGATCTTGCTCGGCGCACCCATGAGTGACATGTCGACGCCTCCGGGGCGACCGCCCCCGAGATTGCGGACCACCAGCTGGAGCGCTCGGCCGATGGTCAGGTTGGCCCGGTTGCCCTGGCCGAGAGCGTTGCCCCGGCTGTTCATGCCAATTCGCTGGGCGATCGGACCGTTGACGATGACGATGGGCCCCGAGAAGTAGGTGGTGGCCAACAGGCCATGCATGTTGAACTCATCCGAGCAGGCCGCCTCGACCGCGGTGAGGACGACCGGTAGGTACTCGGGCTTGCATCCGGCCATCACGGCGTTGATCGCCACCTGTTCGACCGTGACCTCTTTCAGATCGGGGGGAACGATGGCAACGATGTCTCCCGGGCCACGCGTCGTGCCCTCGAGCATCCGGAGAACTCGAGCCTCGGTTGGCGGGACGATCGGCAAGCCGTCGCTCCATCCCCGGTCGAACGCAGCTTCCATCTCGTCTTCCATCGCCGCCAACTCGATGCGGCGGCTGGTGAGGGTCGATCCGGTGAATCGCACCGTCAACTCGTCGGTCAGGTTGGGATCGACCGAGAGCGAGCCACAGCCCGGCCGCATCTCCGGGAGGTCGGGCCCGAGACCGCCGACTTCAGTGAACGCTTCCCATTGTTCCCGAGACCAACCGACGGTCCTGGCCACTTCTGCGCCGTGCTCGACACGCAACAGGGTCGGAACTGTTTCGATCTCGTGGTGCCAGGACACCTCGAGCAGCGTGTCATCGATCGGATCGAGTGAAGGAGGAAAGGAGGGATCGTCCTGGGTGTAAACGGTGAGCGTCGCAGCAGCGCCACTGAGCTGCTCCAGGACCGGCACGACGAGCTCACACGTCGGGCAGTCCTTCTTGACGACGGCGATCAAGCCATCGGGGAGCGTCGGTGGCGCGGCGTTCGGTGCTTCGGTCACGGGCCGACCTTATGCAGCCGACTCGCCCCGGTCGAGCTGACGTGGTTGGCCGTCGCTCTCGCCGAGTGCCATCGTTTGGCATGTCATTGAATGCCAAGAGGCTCGTGCCAACGAAACTGCGTGCCCGTCGTGGCCCCGTCGCAGAGACCGCTGAGGGGCCGGTTCTCGGCAAGTTGCTCGACAAGGGGAGGATCACGTTCTTCGGCGGCGTCCAGTATGCGAAAGCACCGATCGGCGATCTGCGGTGGCGTGCACCGGAGCCGGCAGAGCTTCGAGATCGAGTGGTCGACTGCACGAGGGTCGGCCCGATGGCCTACCAGCGATTGCTGCTGATCGACGACTTCATGGCCAAGCTGGTCGAAGGGCTCGGCTTGTCGAAGCCCAAGCAGAAGGCGATTCGCACCGCGGTCAAAGCGATGCCAAAACCACAGAGCGAGGATTGCCTCACGCTGAACATTCGGACCCCGACCGGCGCCAGCGGTCTGCCTGTGATGTTCTGGATCCACGGTGGTGATCACACCGACGGTGCAGGCTCTGAACCTATGTACGCCAGCAATGCCCTGCCGTCTCGGGGGTGTGTGGTGGTCACGATCAACTACCGCCTCGGCCTGTTCGGATTCCTGGCTCACCCGGAACTGTCGGCCGAGTCTCCCGAGGGTGTGTCTGGCAACTATGGCCTGATGGACCAGATCGCTGCATTGGAGTGGGTCCGGAACAACATCGACCAGTTCGGTGGTGATCCCGAGCGGATCATGGTCTTCGGCGAGTCGGCTGGGGGCGAGGCGGTCCTCAATCTCATGACATCGCCGCGGGCTCGAGGCCGGTTCGCTGCCGCGGTCGCTCAGAGTCCGAGCGACAGCGGTCGCTGGCTTCACCTCGACCGCCCCGTCCTGGGCTTCGACTCAGCGTTGGATGCAGGCATTGCCTTCGCTACGTCCCTTGTCGGACCGGACCCGGATCAGATCGATCGCCTTCGAGCGATCGAGCCCGATGTGTTGTCGGATGCCTACCGAGCCGACCTCCATGCCGGGAGACACTTCTATCCCGTCGTCGACGGATCGATTCTGCCGACGACCCCGATGACGGCGTTCTCCCGGCAGGCGCAGGCTCCTGTGCCGTTCATGGTCGGCTACAACGCCGACGAGGCATCGCTGTTCGCGGACTTCAGCCATCCGGCAGGTCCGGAGTTCGGTAGCAGAGAGGACGCGCTCGACGGCGCAGGGGTTCTCGACCCGGTCAAGGTGCGAGCTTGCTACGTCGAGTCCTTCGGTTCGGAGACCGCCGTCGACCAGTTGATGGCTGCCTATCCCGGTCTGGCTGATCTCGACGAGCAGGCCATCGAGCGTTACGTGGCGGACCACATGTTCGGCGTGCACGTCGATCACACATCGCGCCAGCACGCAGCCGCTGGACATCCGACGTACCGCTATCACTTCCGCTCGCTCCCCGCCTCCCCGAAGCAGACCGCAGGTGCCTTCCACGCAGCCGAGATCTTCCATGTGTTCGATTCGTCGTTCCCCTTGGTCCCCGAAGCTCCCGATGGGCATCTGCTCACTCGCGACATGGGTGATCGTTGGTTCGCGTTCGCCGCCACCCATCACCCGTAACTCCTCAACCAGGATTTGAACGCCCCTGTCA
>CAZYLX010000481.1:0-3480 GCA_964648595.1 uncultured Acidimicrobiaceae bacterium | reverse complement strand
ACCAACGAGGCCAGCGAGACAGACCCGGACCTCGGAATCGCAAGCGACGGCGGCGGTGACGAGATCGATCTCGAAGACCTCCCGCTCGCCGGCGAGTCAGCCGATGACGAAGCCGACAATGACACGCCCGCCACCTCAACGCTGAACCGACCCGCTGCCGTGGCCATCGATGTCAACGGCAACCTCTTCATCGCCGACTACAACAACCATCGGGTGCAACGCATCACCCCAGACGGGGCGGTCACGACCGTCGCTGGCGGGAACGGTCCGGGTGACGGCGCTGACCAGTTGAACCGCCCATCGAGTTTGGCGGTCGATCTCGGAGGCAACCTCTTCATCGCCGACCGCGAGAATCACCGCGTACAACGAGTCGCCGCTGACGGATCCGTGACCACAGTGATCGGCGGAAGCGGTCCGGGGACGACCACAAGCCGACTCAGCTACCCACTCGGCCTCGCCGTCGACTCCGAAGGGGGTCTGATCATCAGCGATGCCGTAAACCATCGTGTGCAGCGAGTCGCCGCCGATGGCTCCGTGACCACAGTGATCGGCGACGGCACTGCAGGCTCGTCGGCGACCCAGCTCAACTACCCAGCCGGCGTTGCGGTGGGCTCAGACGGATCGATCTACATCGCCGATCAGTTCAACCACCGTGTTCAGCGGGTATCGCCAGACGGATCGGTCACGACCGTCGCCGGAACAGGCCTTCGTGGCTCGGAGCATGACCAACTGTCGACCCCGACGTCTGTGGCGGTCGATCAGGATGGCTACCTCTACGTCGCCGACTTCAACAATCACCGCGTCCAACGGATCGCCGTCGGGAGCGAGGTCAAGGGCGCTGGCACCCTCACGGTGGCCGGCGGCAACGGAATCGGCAGCGCCGAGGACCAACTGAACAACCCATACGGTCTCGCCGTCGATCACCAGGGCAACCTCTTCATCGCCGACAGCTTCAACGACCGAGTGCAGAAGCTCGGCTCCTCAGTCGGGGATGCGAACGAACCAGAGCCGGCCGATGTGATCCTTGGCCCAACCAGCTCGAGCGGTGATGACACGCCACTGCCGACGATTCCGTCAGCGACGATCCCCGCAACCACGACCACCGCTGCACCCACCACAGTCGTGCCGGCCACAACAGCACCACCGACCACGATCGCAACAACGGTCCCACCAACCACAACAGAACCAACCACAACCATCACAGCAGCACCCGCGACCGCAGCACCCACCACAACGGTCCCACCCACCACAACAACCGCTCCACCAACCACGGCCGCGCCGACCACAACCACCACCGCAGTACCCACCACAACAACGGTCCCGCCAACCACGGCCGCACCAACCACAACCACAACAACGGCACCACCAACCACGGTCGCGCCGACCACAACCACCACAACAGAAGCACCGACCACCACAGCAGCACCAACCACAACCACCACTGTTGCCCCAACAACGGTGCCCGAGACAACAATCCCCTCGCCGCCAACGACGGTGGCCGAAGAGGTTGCCGGGCCCACCATCGTCGGACCGCTCGGGCCGACGCTCAGCTCACGGCAGTTGACCGGTGGTCAGGCTGACAGTTCGGGTGTCAACGCCTCCGTGGCCCGCCTCTACATGGCGGTCTTCACTCGCCAACCTGACAACGGGGGCCATCAGTTCTGGGTGAACCAGTCGGCCAGCGGAGTCGGCCTTGTCGAGATCGCCAATGAGTTCGTGCTCAGCCCGGAGTTCGTCAAGACGTACTCCCGCCTCGACAACGCCGGTTTTGTCCGGCTTCTCTACGGCAACGTCCTGGATCGAGCCGGCGACCGCGAAGGGATCGCCTACTGGATCGGCCGCCTCGACGGTGGTACGAGTCAGGCCTTCGTCACGCTGCTGTTCTCCGAGTCGCCGGAGTTCAAAGATCTCACAGGCACCCGCTGATCACCATCGACTCCGGCATGACCGGGCGATCAACGTTGACGGTCGCGGTGAGTATTCAGTTGCGACCGCGGTAGCTCGATCGATTGCCGACGGCGTCCTTGTTGAGGCGCTTGGACAGATGGAGCCCCTCGAGAACCAGCTCGATCGCTGACGCCTGCGTGGCGGGGGCGTTGTCATCACCGCACAACGCGGCGACGGGGCCGGCGAGTGCTGGCACGTTGGCCAGCAAGGCCGTGTAGTCGGCGATCGGCAGATCATCGCCAGCGCTGGCAACCACCTCGCCCTCGAACTCGTCGAGAACCTGGCGGATGCCTTCACCCGACACGTGCGCTTTGAACACCTCGAGGACAGCAGCTCTGAGCAGGTGATCGATCACCTCGGCGTCGCGGCCCTCCTCGAGTGACTCGACCTCGATCTTTCCTGCGGTCGATGCAATGAGCGCATCGAGGTCGCAGACGCGCGGAACGATGTCGTCCTCTCCAAGCGCCAAGGATCGACGCACGGCGGCTGCGGCCAGCGTCTCGAGGTTCGACACCGTCAAGCGGACGGAGACACCTGAGCGCTGATTCACATGCGAGCTCTGACGAGCGAGGTGAGTGAACCGAGCAATCAGTTCTTCCATGAAGTCGGGGATTCTCACGGCAGGCGTGTCGGGAATCGACGCCTCCTGACGAGCGATCGCGATCTCGGTGTCGATCTCCAGTGGATAGTGCGTGCGGATCTGGGCCCCGAATCGATCCTTCAGCGGTGTGATCATCCGACCCCGATTGGTGTAGTCCTCGGGATTGGCCGATGCGACGAGGAGGACGTCGAGCGGGAGGCGCACCTTGTAGCCGCGGATCTGCACGTCGCGCTCTTCGAGAACGTTCAACAAGCCGACCTGGATCCTCTCGGCGAGATCGGGAAGTTCGTTGATGGCGAAGACACCGCGGTTGGTGCGGGGCACCAGGCCGTAGTGCAGGGTCAGCTCGTCGGAGAGATATCGACCTTCCGCCACCTTGATGGGATCGACCTCGCCGATGAGATCGGCGATCGACGTGTCAGGCGTCGCGAGTTTCTCGCCGAACCGATCGTCGCGATGGACCCAGCTGATCACCGTGTCGTCGCCGTCCTCGGCCACGATGTCGAGCGCGTACCGGGAGATCGGATGAAACGGATCGTCGTTGATCTCGGAGCCGGCAATGATCGGCATCCACTCGTCAAGCAGGTTCGTGAGCGACCGGATGATGCGGGTCTTGGCCTTGCTGTTCAGGCGGCCGTCGGTGGCCAGGCAACCGGCTGCCTGGTGGCGTTTGCCGAATCCGAAGACCTGCTTGATCTCGGCGTGGCCGATGACGGTTTCGCGGGTTTCGGGGTCGAGCATGCCGGTCATGGCGACCCGGAGGTCGTCCAGCAATTCGTAAATCACGCTGTAGAGGCGAATTTCCACGCCTTCGCGTTTGGCCAGGTTGTTGACCTGGTTGTCTTTGCCCACATGGAACCCGGCGATGATGGCATTCGAGGCACTGGCCAGCAGTACATCGTTGCCGGTAATGTTGCCCACACCCGCCAGGA
>CAZYLX010000480.1:0-3497 GCA_964648595.1 uncultured Acidimicrobiaceae bacterium | reverse complement strand
ACGGCGGCGGAGTGGTCGACGGAGAGCATCCGCACCGAAGAACCATCATTGATGGCCGCGGCCGACGAGGTGGTTCCGAGATCTAGGCCGAGCGTGTACCCCATTCAGCGGGCCAACGTGAGGGCGTTGCGGATCAAGCCGACGTGACTGTACGCCTGCGGGAAGTTGCCGAGTGCTCGGTGATTGTCGGGATCGAACTCTTCGGACATCAGCCCAGTATCACCCACGAGTTCCTTCAGCTGGCCGAAGAGCTCCGTCGCCTCGTCGACTCGACCGACCAGGGCGAGAGCGTCGACCAGCCAAGAAGTCATGAAATGGAATCCGCCTTCGCGGCCGGGCAGGCCGTCGTCACCGACGTAGCGGTACACGGTTGGTCCGTTTCGGAGCTCGGCCTCGACGGTGGCGACGGTCGAAGCAAATCGCTCGTCGTCGGGACTCAGCAAGCCGGACAAGCCGACAATCAAGACCGACGCATCGAGTTCGTCCCCGCCGTACACGGCCGTGAAGCTTCCCCTTCGTTCGTTCCATCCGTTTTCGAGAACATCGGCGGCGATCTGTTCGCGCAAGTTCACCCAGGCATCCGGTGCTCGGTCGACGAAGCGGCCGGCGATCTTGATGGCCCGATCGACGGTCAGCCAGCACATGACCTTCGAATAGACATGGTGACGGGGAGCTTTCCGAATTTCCCACAGGGAGTGGTCCGGTTCCTGCCAACGTCTCGAAACGGCAACGACCATGGACTCGACGAGATGCCAATGCTCGGATGTGAGCTCAGCATCTTCGCCGGCGAGAACATGAACCAGGTCGACGATCGAACCGAAGGCGTCGAGCTGGATCTGACCATCAGCGGCGTTTCCGACCCGAACCGGTCGTGAGCCTCCGTAGCCCGAGAGCTCCGTGATCTCGCCTTCCGGCGGTAGGTGGCGACCCGTGACGTTGTACAGCGGGGCCAAGCGGTCTGGCTCACTACGAGCGGCAACGATGCCGCCGACCCAATCGAGAAATGCGAGTGCCTCATCGTCGGAGCCAAGGGCGACAAGCGCTGATGCCGAGAAGGCCGCGTTGCGGAGCCAGCAGTAGCGATGGTCCCAGTTCCGAGTGCCGCCGAGGTGCTCGGGGAGTGAGGTGGTCGCTGCGGCGACGATGGCGCCCGTTGGCCCGTGGCACAGGCCCTTGAGCGTGAGCGCAGACCGAACGACCAGGTCCCGCTCGCTCGGCGGGAGTACAAGCCTGCTCGCCCAAGACGTCCAGAAGCGCGTGGTGTCGTCGCGCCGGTCGGGCTCGGATCGAGCATCGGCGCCCAGCTCGTTCGTGCCGAACCTCAACTCGAGAGTGACGGCGCGTTCGCGAAGGTCGGCCGTGCCTCGTGCGGTTTGATGGACTCCATCGGGGACGATCTCCCAGCTGACCCCCGGCGCCCGGAGCACCATGAGATCGGCCGTGCCCAGCACCGAGATGCCATTGTCGCTGACCAGCAACTGGGTGGGCACCCGCCCGAAGTCCAGCCGAGGAGCGAACTCGATGATGGCTGTGCCCGAGCCCTCGATCGAGCGGATGAGGTTGGATCGTCCTGCGGGTCGGTTGGTTCGACCATCGGATGTTTCCAGATAGTCGGTCACCGTGAAGGTGGGGAACGTCGACTGGAGCATGAGTGTGTCGCCCATGTACTGCTGTGTGATCGGCTGCTGTGTGATCGATTCCTGTGTGATCGGCTCGTTCGGGTTGCTCGATGTGTCTGCTTCGGACTCAATCGAAAAGTAGCCGGCAGAGGGGCCACCGAGGAGCTCGGAGAAGATAGCTGTTGAGTCGATCCGAGGGGCGCAAAGCCACGTGATCCTCGCTGACGGCGTGACGATCGCCGCTGTTCGGAGGTCGGAGAGCATGGAGTGGTCTTCGATCGCGACAAGACCTGCACCGCGCAGCCACTCTGATCGCAGCTCGTACAGCAGGGCCAGCACCTTTGCCACGGTGTCGGTGTCCTTGACCCGAAAGGCCGCTGCCGACTGCCCTGCTCCGACTTTGACGCCGACGTCGGGGCCTTGCAGCGTCGCGAAGGCGTCCTCGTCTGTGACGTCGTCGCCGAGGAAGATGACCGCGGTCGCCCCGACTTGAGCACGAAGGATGCTGAGCGCCGTGCCCTTGTCGGTCTCGATGACCGACATCTCGAGAACGTCGTGGCCGGTGCGGGTGTGGACACCGTCCCAGGTGGCAGGACCGCGGATGAGTTCGTCGCGAGCTCTGACCGCGTCGTTCTCGGACAGCTTCCGCAAGTGGAACGTGACGCCGGCCGGCTTCTCCTCGACCAGTGCAGAGTATTTGTCGCCGAGTTGCTGCACCGCCCTTGTCAGCTTCTGCCGAAGCTCGGAGAGCTCCGGAGCGAGCTGGGAGGCGAAGCCGAGGTCGAACTCGCTGCCGTGCGATCCAACGAGGCGAATCTCTTCAGGAAACCGAGACAGGGTGGCGAGGTCGCGCAGGCTTCGACCCGAGATCGCAGCAACGTGTGTGTTGGCGAGTTCGGCCAGCGAACGCATGGCGGCCGCGGCATCTCGATTGGCAACCGCAGACATGGGGTCATCAACGAGGGGAGCGATCGTGCCGTCGTAGTCCGAGGCGACGAGCAGCGTCGGGATCCGTGCCAGTTGTCGGATCTTCTCCCCGAGATCGCCCAAGCTGTCGCTCGTCATAGGTCGTCAAGCTAGCGCGATTGTGTCGGTGGTTGAACGAGGGGTGATGAACCCGCGCCGTTGTGTTGTTGACGTACCGTTGACCGTTCATGGTCGACCGCAAGACTCCCGATTCGAGCCCGTTCGGGCCGGTGCCGACATCGCCGCCGCTCCAGGGCAGGGCGCAGCCGTATACCGACCCATTCGTGGGCATAGGCATGCAACCACCGCCTGTCACGCCCAAGCGAGGCCGCGAGGGGATCTGGGTGACGCTCGCTGCCTTGGTTGGAGCAGCGGTCGTCATCGCCGGCATCGCCTGGTTCGCGCAGCGTGACGGCGATGAGGTCGGCGCCGGCGATGCGAGCCCATCCGAGACGACCGGAACGACGGATCAGGAGAATCCACCGGACACCGACGCTCCGAGCGGTGACCCGTCCGATGACGCAGTGCCGGACGAGACCGCACCGGATGATGCAGCGCCTCCTGGTCCAGAACTCACAAACGCGCCTTGTCCGGATGGGACGCCGGAGCAGGTGTGTGCTGCAGCGGCCTTCGTCGAACAGACCCGTGGCCGCCCCTTCAAGGAATTTCCTGTCGTCGAGTTCGCAGACGAAGGCGACTTCCAAGAGCGCTATCTCGCCGACTTCGACGCTGAAGACATTGCCGACACCGAACGGGCGGGCCGGGTCCTCGGTTCACTCGGCCTGGTGCCGAGCGGCACTGATCTCGTCGAGGTCACAACACAGTTTCGCGAGATCGGTGTAGTCGGGTTCTACGACCCCATCTCGAAGGAGCTTGTCATCCGCGGTAGTGAACTCGATCTGTATCGCGAGC
>CAZYLX010000479.1:0-3497 GCA_964648595.1 uncultured Acidimicrobiaceae bacterium | reverse complement strand
CATGATGAAACTCCAAGTTTCGTTGTTAATCGGGCCCGGACGGGCTTGACAGCTACTCCAACGGCAGCACCACAGGGAGGCTGTATGGGCCGAATAGCCCCACGCGACGGGTGACGGCACCCAACTCAGTTCAGCGTGACGATCCACATGCGAACGGCCTGGAGCACCGCCTGCGTACGATCTCGGGCGTCGAGCTTCTGATAGATCGACGCAAGATGGTTCTTCACCGTCTTCTGGCTGATGTACAGCCGCTCGGCCACCTCCGGGGTCGAGCAGCCATCAGCGATGTGCTGAAGAACTTCCTCTTCCCGCTTGGTGATGACTCGTGTCTGTTCGGCCTGATCTTCCTGGCGACGAACCTCAGCGAGCATCGATGCGGCGAGTCGCGGCGACAGGGCCGTTTCGCCCCCGGCCACCGTCTCGATGGCCGACGCGATCTCGTCAGTCGAGCAGTCTTTGACCAGATACCCGTTTGCGCCGGCACGAATGGCGTCGGCGAGAACGTCCTGGTCGGCGTGCATGGTGAGCATCACGATGCGGACATCGGACTGACGCTCTCGAATCTGGCGGGTCGCTTCGACGCCATCGATCTCGGGCATGGAGACGTCCATGAGGATCACGTCTGGGCGAAGGGAGTTGGCCAACTCGACCGCTTCAGCGCCGTCACGGGCTTCCCCGACGACATCGAAGCCCCGTTCGACCATCGATCGCCGGAGACCCTCTCGAAGCATCTTGTGGTCATCAGCGAGCAGCAGGCGGATGGGAGCGGGATCGCTCCTCTTCACCGGGCTCGTTGTCAATCGTGGTTGCGTCAGTCCTGTTCGAGGCTGCACCGTACGTTTGTCCCTTCTCCAGGCGATGAGTTCAATTCGAAGGCGGCGCCGATACTCGACGCTCGCTCCCGCATCCCGAGCACTCCATACGAATCGACACGCCCGGCCCCTTGGGCCGAGAATCCCTTTCCGTTGTCAGTGATCTCGAGCACGGCTTGTCTCCCATCGCAGCGCCACGTGACCGATGCACGTGAAGCTTGTGCATGCCGTTCGACATTCACGAGCGCTTCTTGAGCAATTCGCCACATTTCTCGCTCTTGCAATATGGGCAATCGGGCCCCTTCGTCGCAGTCCAGATGGATCTGGAAGCCCACGCGATCGGCCACACGGCCGGCGAACTCAGCGACCGTTGCCGCGAAGTCGCGGTGGTCGTCGACGTCGGTACGCAGGTCGTACAGCGTCTCCCTGACCTCGGTGACCACGTTCCGGAGATCGGAACGAAGCTGGCGTAGCTGGTCGCCGACATCCTGCTCAGCCTCATGATTGCGAACCACTCGATCGAGTTCGAAGCCCAGGTAGGCCAACGACTGACCGATTCGGTCGTGGAGGTCGCGGGCGATGCGAGTGCGTTCCTCGTCTGCGCCGACCGTTCGGAGACGTGCGAACCATCGGGCGTTGTCGATGGCCAAGGCGACGGGATCGACAAAACTGGCAAGGACTTCTCGGTCACGTTCGTCAAACCGGTTCTGTTCTCGATGCTCGATGGCGACGAGGCCGACGAGGCTGCCCCTCGCCATCAGAGGTGCGTACAGCGCACAACGCGACGTCGGACGAAGGAATTGATCGCTGTTGTTGCTGGCCTCGCTCACCAGCACGACCTGGCGCAACAGAACCGCAGACCGGATCGCGGCCGGAAGTTCCCCGAGACTGACGTGGTTCGGCACCGGCAATCCGGCTCGCTTGGCCACCGACCAACTGCCGTCCGAGTCTTCAACAGTAAAGATCACAGCTCCGTCGTTGAAGAACAGATTGCGCAAACGAACAATGGTGGACTCCAACACTTCCTCGAGATCGAGTGACGCGGGCAGCGTCTGAGCAACTCGGTGGAGGTTGAACAACAGGGCGTTGGCGTCTGCCAGCTGCGTGAGCCGATCAAGGGCCAATGTCGTCTGACGCGTCGCCTCGCCCGAGATTCTTCGGCCATACCCGGCAACGACACCGACCAACAGGAGTACGACCGTCCATTGCGCGGACAGCGTCCACGCCTCCGTCGACCAATCCGCGGCCTCGAGTGTCGGCAACGAGAGTGCGATGCCTGAGGCCGCACCGATGCGCACTCCGAACCCGAACCCGCGGGCGAACCCGCCGATGATCACGGCGTTGACCAGGGCGAACACGAGTGGCGACGCCCAATATCCGGTCGCAGCGAGGACAAGGACATGCAGGCCAACCTCGAAGAGCAACGGGATGAGGCCGCGAGCGGTCGCGACGTAGCGGAGCGGAGACAACGTGCGGAAGGCTGTGTTGCAGACAACGACGGCGACCCACGGAACAACCGACAGGTCGGCCTCGGCGAACGCGCTGAAGGCCAGGGTGACCGACACCATCGTCGTCGCCCAGCGCACGGCGAGGATGGCCGGGGCATACGGCGTCAACAGGTCTTCCCCGCGGCCTGGGCGGCTCCATTGGTCCAACGATTCGGACGCGTCGCTGCGAGCGCGATCGAGATACGGGCTCCCGACCGTTGGGGAGGATTGACGACGTTGGGCGGTGTTGAGCGGCACGAGAATGGTCTTGTGAAGAAAGGACAGAATCGAGCCGCCGGCGCGGATCGTGGTCCGCTTCCACCATCGGCCAGCACGGGGCCAGATTGAGCCAAACGGCCCAAGTCGCTACCTTCGACGGATGCGACTCATCGGCCTCACAGGCGGCATCGGATCAGGAAAGTCTTCGGTGTCAAGCCGTCTCGCACAGCGGGGCGCAGCACTGGTCGATGCCGATGTCATCGTGAGAGATCTCCAGGCCCCCGGTCAGCCGGTGTTCGATGCGATGGTCGAGCGATGGGGCGACCGGATCGTCGCTGATGACGGTGTCCTCGATCGCGCCGCCGTGGCCGGCATCGTCTTCAGCGACAAGGACGAGCTGAAGGCGATCGAGGCCATCGTCCACCCTGTGCTCCGTGAGGAGATGGACCGAAGAATCGCTGAACTGTCCAGCACCGATCAAGTGGTGATCCTGGACATCCCGCTGCTCGCCGAGAGCCGAGCAAAGGACGGTGCGCTCGACGCTCGGGGCACCTCCGCGATCATCGTGGTCGACTGTCCGATCGACATTGCCGTTTGGCGGCTCATCGAGCATCGTGGATTCGACGAGGCGGACGCTCGAGCTCGAGTGGCGGCTCAAGCCACCCGTGAAGATCGCCGGGCCATTGCCGACTTCATCGTCGACAACAGCGGCGACGAGAATGCCCTCGACGTCGAGATCGATCGTTGCTGGACGTGGCTGGCTTCGGTCGAGCCGACAGCCTGGCCACCGGCTGCTTCGAAGGCCTCAGCCGACTGAACGAACAGCGACGATCCAGTCCTCGCCGTCCACGGTGACGTCCCAGCCGTCCCCGGACCGCAGCCAGTCGGCAAAATCACCATCAGCTGGCCACAGAACGGCATCAGCCTCGTAGCGATCGAGAATCGCTGCGAACTCTCCACCAAAGTAGAGCTCGGCGTG
>CAZYLX010000478.1:0-3498 GCA_964648595.1 uncultured Acidimicrobiaceae bacterium | reverse complement strand
TGTGGGGCGCCTGGGCGTGGAGGCCTTGGTGATGACCCTGGCCCAGGCCCGCGTGCTGCGCGACGCCTTGGGGCGCACCGAGGCCGTGCCCACCCAGGGGCTCGTCGACTCGGCGGTGAGATGCTGCGCGTCCTTGGTGCTCTCCACCCGACGGACCTGAGCCAGGAGGGCGAAGGCCTCGACGAGTCGCCGCGACTCGAGCGGTTCGCCGCGGACATGACTGGCGATCTCGCCAGTGAAGTGGGCGAAGATCGCCTGGTTGCCATCGGCGATGTCCTGGCGAACGGCATCGGGAACGGCAAACACGCCGAGCGCTCGTTCCTCGCCACGGATCACCGCTCCAACTGAGTCGGAGGCAACGACGCCGAGGTGGAACCAGTTGTGGCCACCGAACGTGGGGCTGGTGGGTGCGACGTCGCCGTTTGTCTGCGCGTTGAACCAGGCGGCCCACTCGGCATAACCAGCGGAGAAGAGTTGATTCCGGAGGCCCCCGGCCGTCTCCGGGAGGTGGCTCGTCACGGCGTTGCGGACGATGAAATCGTCCATTGAGTCGGTCAGGTCCCGGGTTGCCGAGTCATAGAGGTGTTCGACCGCGGCCGTCGGCACCGCTCCGATGCCGATGCTCTGGCCGTCAGTGAGGTGGATCGGGAGCAGGAAGGCCAGCGATCGTGCCGCCTCAGGAGTGTGCGTCGACGTGCCGTGTTCGATTGCCGCAACGAGTACATCGTGGTGGGTCCGGGGCAATTTCAGCGACCGATAGATCTCGGGATCGATGCCGAGGGCGACGAGTTCCGCGTCGCTCACCCTTGCCGAAAGATCGGAAGGGTCGATGGTGCCGCCACGGCCACCACCGATGATCGCGGAGAGCATCTCGTTCCTTGCGACGAACACTTCGAGGTTGTGAAGCGGGATCTGGCGAGGCACGGCGATGGGCAGGGATCTGCCGTTGGCGTACCACGGGTCGGTGTCAGAGATGAAGCTGGGGCGGCGGGCGAAGAAGGCAGCCGCAGCCGCCAATTCGGGAGTCGTCAGCGGATCGTGGGCGAGATCTCGGATCGTGGCCATTGACAGAATGGGTTCGTTGCCGCCGAGCGTCAGTCGGTCGGCGTGATCGAGGAGCAGCTGGGCTGCGAGTGGGCCTGTGATGACGGCCCGCTCACCGGTGTTGTCGAGCAAGGAGGTGAGGAGTGTCGATGTGATGGCCCAGCCCGACCCCGGTAGATCGAAGCCGGCGGCTTCATCGGCTCGCCTCGACAGGATCGAAGCGAGCAAGCCGAGCTCTTCGTCGATCTCGAGGCATGCGGCGATGGCCTTGGGCGCCGCGAGATCAGCGAGTGTTGCTGCTCGACGAATGTCGATATCGAGATCACGGACGAGGCTGGCGCGGTCTCTGAGGTGGTCTGCCGCCAGGTAGGCGTTGTCTGGATCAATGGCAACCAAGGCGTGTCACACATCGATCCACGAGAAGGGACGCACTGGTTTCAAGGGGCGGTGGGGTTGCCCGGCGTCGATGTCGAGTGGGTCGAACCTGGCGACTTCCGATCGGTAGCGATCGAGCTCCCTCTGATAGGTGGTCAGATCGGCAGCAAACGCGCGGCAGGCCGAAGCCCGCTCCCTGCAGGTGGCTGCGTGATCGACCAAGGACGTCGCCGCGTTGAGAGCGGTTGCCGTTGTCGTGCTGACGGTGAGGTCAGCAACCAAGGTCAATAGGCCGCCCTGCAGGGTGTCCGGTCCGAAGTGGCTTGGCGTTGTCGCCAGTAGGAGGTCGAGCGATTCGGCCGCCTGTTCGAACGACCGGGCCGCCAGCTCGAACGCATCGGCCGTCGGCATCAGTTGATCGAGAGGCCGAGGTTCATCACGCTGTCGAGGTTGGCCCGCTGGGCCTCGACCGCCGACGACATGTCGTGTGCTGAGTCGGCTGCCTGGGTCAGCGCTGCCGAGAATCCAGTGATGAATTCCTGCAGCGTGTCGCTCATCAACGACGTTGATTGCTGAAACGAGGTGAACGCTTCTTGCGTCGCTGTCTGCCCGGTGAGCAGCGACGACTGGAAGTCGCTCGCCCCTTGACGGAAACGGTCGGCGTTGGCTCCGGTCCATTGTGTGGCGTCTGCTTTTGCCACGGCGATTCGTACCGATGCTTCGAGCCGCTCCATGTGCGTCGTGATCTGCTGGAGCGCTGTTGCCGTGGCCTGTGAGATTTCGTTGATGACGTTTGTTGTCGTTGTCAGCGACTCGTCGCGGCTTGCCGCCACGTTTGCCCCCATGGTGGTGAGTTGGTTGCTGAGGGTCTGGAGGTCATCGAGCTGAGCGCCGAGCATGGTCATGATGTCTCTTTCTTAGGTACGAACCAGTTGGGTGAGGGATGTAAGTCAGTTTGAAAGCTGTTAGAAGTAAATAAGCATATTTGGACATCAAAGACAAGTCGACACTCGAGGTCGGTCGGTTGACGACGCGATGCATAGGCTGTCGCACCGTGGATCTCTCGGCCCCTGACGGACAGCGATACCCCGGTCCTACAACTACGAACGCCACCCGCAGGTCTCGCGTTGCATTTCCTGTCGGGACGGCTGCCTTGGGGCTGGCCGCGACCATGACCATGGTGCTTGGCGGATCCCTGGCGGGCGCTGCCGCTCCGGGTGCATCTGGTCGACTTTGGTCGGTCCCGACCGTTCCGGTCAGCCCCAGAACCGATCTTGTTGTTGCGCTGTCGCTCTTCTACGGCGGGATGATCGTGTTCATCCGGTCGTGGCTTCGTCTGCGGCGGTCGGTGCTTCGCGACGGGTTGACCGGTGCGGTCGTGGTGTTGGTGGCGGTGATCTGGGCTGTCCCGTTCCTGATCGGCCCTCCTCTCGGGAGCCGAGATGTCTACGCCTATGGCGCCCAGGGTCGCCTGGCCGCCGAGGGCATCGACGTGTACGCGGAGGGCCCGTCGGCGCTTGGTGACGATCCGGTCCTCGATCCGGTCGATCCGCTCTACCTCGACGCTCCAGTGGTGTACGGGCCGGCGTTCGTTGCGTTGTCGTCCGAAGTCGCCGAGCGCACGGGCGACGGCATCATCAGGTCGGTTCTGGCGTACCGCATGATCGCGGTTCTGAGCCTTGCTGTCGCAGCGTTTGCCGTTTGGGACCTGGCGCGAAGGCTTGGGAGGGACACCGCAGATGCCATGGTGTTGACTGTCGCCAACCCATTGGTGTTGCTCCATTTGGTCTCCGGCGCCCACAACGAGGCCCTCATGCTGGCCTTCCTGATGGGCGGGCTCGCGGTCGGAACGCGGCCCCGCTACCGGCACGTTGGCATCGTGCTTTGTGCCTTCGCGGCCACCATCAAAATGCCGGCGGTGCTCGGTGCAGCATTTCTTGCATGGCCGTGGATCGTCGCCGCTACGGGCTGGCGTCGTCAGGGCACCCGGCTTGCCGTGGCCGGAGCCGAGATCCTTGCGGTGATCACGCTGGCCACCCGATTGACACCCTGGGATAAGGATATGATGTCGGAAGCAGC
>CAZYLX010000477.1:0-3512 GCA_964648595.1 uncultured Acidimicrobiaceae bacterium | reverse complement strand
ATGGCCGCCACGACGTGGCGGGCGGGCGTGCTGGCACGGTCCACGCCAAAGACGCTCTGCCACCGCCTCGTTGTTTCCTCCACCGTCATGGCATCGATCAGTTCGTTGTCGATCAGCCCCCGATAAGACGACCGCCAACAACGAACGTGATAGTCGGCGATGACCCCCGCGTCGCTCGCATTGGCGTAGCGAAGCATGACGGGGATCATGCGTCGATTCTGGCATGAGAGCCGGTCTTGGTCGGTGTCTTTCTCTACGATCGCTTCCACATCGTGGAAGTTCGGTCTAAGGTGCAAGTACACGGTCGTGATCCGATGTTGTGAGATCACGGGTGTCGACAGCCCGGTGTTGCCGGACCGTCCACCGCTGGCGCCGTGATGTCAACGCCTGCCCACAACAAGAGAATCGAGTCGTTCATGGTTCGGATCCATGAGTTGATTGCGGAACATCGCACCATCAGCTTCGAATTCTTTCCCCCAAAGAGCATCGAGGGTGCCATCAACTTGACGCAGACGTTGAATGACCTCCGGGCCGTTCAGCCGTCGTTTCTGAGCGTTACGTACGGTGCCGCGGGGTCTGATCGTGAGCGCACGGCCGACGCGGTGATCGCCATGCAATCCGAGCGGAACATCACCACGATGCCGCATCTGACGTGCCTCGGTCATCGTCGACACGAGGTCACCGACCTTTGTGATCGGTACGCAGATGCTGGCGTCGAGAACATCCTTGCGCTCCGCGGCGATCTGCCGGCGGACGGTTCGGCGCTGCCGGAGGGCGATTTCCGGTATGCCTCGGAGCTCGTCGAGTTTCTCAAAGACGATGGTCGTTTCAGCGTGGGCGTGGCCGCTCACCCTGAGGGCCATCCGCTTTCGGAGAGCGTGCTCGCCGACCGACAGCATCTCGCGAGGAAGCTCGAGGTTGCCGACTTTGGGATCACGCAGTTCTTCTTCGAGGCCGAGACCTACCTGCGGATGGTCGACGACCTACGGGCGGCTGGTTGTGACAAGCCGATCATTCCGGGCGTCATGCCGATCACGAAACCCCGCCAGGTCGAACGTTTCGCGACGATGGCCGGAGCGTCGATACCTGCATGGCTTGTTGAACGCATTGATGGGTCGAATCCCGATGATGTGGCGGCGATTGGCATCGACGTTGCTCAGCGGCTGAGTCAACAGTTGATCGACGCAGGCGCCCCGGGGATCCATCTCTACACCCTCAACAAGAGCGGCCCTTCCCTGGCGGTCGCTGGTCAGCTGTTCGCGGCCTCGTTCTAGGTCAGAGTAGAACGGCGGCGGCGCAGGTCCTGAGGACCGGCGCCGCGGCACGTTCAAGCGATTGGCTTCGAGAACTACGAGGCCAAGGGATTGATGGTGACGGTCACGTCGCCAGGGCCCCGGCCCCGGAACCCAGAACGGTTCCAGGTCGCACCGTTGTCGGCGCTGGTGAACTGCACCCCGAACTGGATGGTGATGGCTGTTGCACCGTTCACCGTCATGACGGCCGTCCCGGCAATCGTCACGTCGAAGTCAGCAGCAGCGGCAGCACTCACTGGAGCCAGGTCTCGCAGGACGTTGGCAGCATTTGGCGACGTCGTGGTGACAACAGCGCCGTCGACGGTCACGTTGTTCCATGACACCTGCAGATTCTGGGTCGAGTCATAGAGCTCGAAGCAGCCGAGGCTGGAGAAGAAGAGCTCGATGTTGCCTGGATCGGCAGCACCCACTTCTGGGGTGTACGGGTAGTTCATGAAGACTTCGCACTCGGGCTGAGCCAAGACGACGACCTCGACCGCAGCCTGCGACGTGTTGCCGCTGGCATCGGTCAGGGTGTAGGTGAAGCTGTCGCCGACGAGGCCCTGGCCCGTACGAGAGGCCGTGTAGCCGGTGTCCGGCGTGTAGCGCACAGCGTTGCCGACGATCTCGAGAGTGCCGTGGGTAGCCGTGCCCGGATCACTCAGGCTGAGGCCCGCGGTGTTGTCGTTGGCGAGGACATCGAGATCGGTCGCAGTGTTGACGATCACGATGAAGCGGTCGGCAACGGCGGCGCCGATGTCGGTGCTGCCTACGTTCACCGTGACGGTGGCGGTCGAGGTGTCCTCGGGGGCGCCTCCATCAGTCAGGGTGTAGGTGAAGGTGTCCGTACCGTTGGTGAAGCCACCGTTCGGTGTGTAGACGAAGGTGTTGCCTCCGGAGTAGGTCACCGTGCCGTTGGCCGGCTGGGTGAACGACTTGACCGAGACCGACTCATCGGTGGTGTCGTTGGTGGCCCACGCAACATCGGTGGCAGCACCGGCGGGCACCGAGAACACGTCGTCGACGGCGGTCGGGATGCCGTCGGCTCCGGCCAGCAGGATCGTGACGTTCACCGTGCCCGTGTCTGTGATGCTGTCGGCGCTCGTCACGGTGTAGGTGAAGCTGTCCGTCGTGGCGCTGTTGGTGTTGCGGGTGTAGGTGAAGGTTCCGTTGCCGTTGTCAACGGCGGTGCCGTTGGCGCCTTGGGTGGTGATCGCCACCGTGGTGCCGGCGGGCAGTGTGTCGTTCTGAGCCCAGTTGACGGTGACCGAACCAGCGAAGGTCACTGTCGCGTTGTCATCAACAGCGGTGGCAACAGCGTTGCCGGCCGCGGGGCACGGAGCATTTCGGGTCCAGCGCTGCTGGTACTCGGGCGACTCACTGAACTCGACCATCACGGAGCCGCGGGTGCGAGCTCCGGTGTTGAGCTGGCCGGTCCAGAAGTTCGGTCCAGTCGTCTCGACGAGGGGAAGACCACGGCCGAGCACGTTCTTGTAGATGAGCTCGACGAACTGGCGGTCGGTCAGCGGGCCGTAGAGGTCTGAGAACTCGGGGACGCCTGTGAACTGCTGGGCGATCGAGCCAAGGGACTGCTCGGCAACGAGATACTGATCGGTCCAGAAGCGCTTGCCGCCGGGGTCGGGATTGCGGAGGAAGAAGGCGCAGTACAGGCGATCCAACGGATCGGCTGAGCCCTGAGCCTCGCGGAACTCGACGCTCTCGCTGAAGCCGAGCACCACGCCACCCCTTGTGAGAGCGCGGGAGGCGAGCTCTCCGCTCCAGAAGGCGATGCCACCGGCGTCGCCGTTGCGGCCTTGCACGTTGAGATAGAGCTGGTTGACGAAGCCGTTGTTGTCGAGCGCTCCGTAGAGGTCGGTGAATTCGTCGCTGGATCCGACCATGAGGTCAGCGATCTGGCTGAGGGTGCGAGCGCCGCTCGTGAGCTGGTCGAGCCAGAAGGCCTTGCCTCCGGGATCGGGCTGGCGTCCGAAGATCGCGAGGTAGAGCCGGTCGATCTGGAGACTCGGGGTCTGGTCGGCGGCCAGGCTGGCCTCGGAGCCAGGGCGCGTTTCCTGCGCCGAGACCGTGGTCGTGCTCAGCGTCGCCGCGAGCGTGATGAGTGCGGCGAGCGTCGCCAGTCGTTTCAGAAGTGTGCCAGTCATAGTCGCAAAGCCTAGGAAGCGCGACGAGATGTAGCCTGTACCAAACGACATGTCCCTC
>CAZYLX010000476.1:0-3524 GCA_964648595.1 uncultured Acidimicrobiaceae bacterium | reverse complement strand
CTTCGATCTTCGGGGTGAGGTACTCGACGGGCATCGACGCGAGCGGAGGTTCGCCGAGGAGGTTTCGATGGTCCGTCGCCGAGCGAGCGGAGAATCCGACCTCGAGTCTGGTCACCGTGCTAATTCTGATCCGGCCACGTTCGATCCGCTCTGCCCATCCGGCTGCATCGGCGGCGAGGTGGAGTCGTCCGATGGCGGATTTGTCGATGAGCCACCTGGTGGTCACGTCCAGGCGTCTGACATGACGGTGGGGTCATCGAGGTCCGCTGTGAGCCTCGACAGGTTTTCGAGTGAGTCGACGGTGACCGGGCCGGAATGGGGTGCGCTTTCGCGTTCGAGCGCTCGCCGGAGATAGGCGGTGCGGGAGAGGCCGACTCGTTTCGCCTTGGCATCGATTGCGGCCAGTATTTCGTCGGGGACGTCTCTGATCAGGATGTCGGTCATCGCTACCTCCAATGATATACAATGATATCATTGGTCGTCCCAGCCGGCAAGCTCTCATCCTGTCGCACCGGACGTCACTGGTTGGACGGTCGGGGAGGATCTTCGACATTTTCGAAGGCACCGAACAGATCCAGCAGCTGGTGATCTCACGAGCCATCTCGGGTGTGCGGATCAAGTACCCGCGATCGCGACGTCATCGCCGACCTCGACGACGTCGCTGCGAGCATCGAGTGCGAGTTCCTCGCGTTGGCCGACGCCGGGCCGCATGACCGGCCAGTCGCCAGATGGCACACTGGACAGCATGTGGTGGCTCGCCCACGGTGAGGAAGATGTCCCGGCTTCGACCGACTGGCTCTCGCTGCACGAACGCGACCACCTCGAGTCGATCCGCTTCACCAAGCGGCGCGACGAATACGTCACGCGGCGTTGGACGACGAAGCAGGCGATCGCGACCGTGCTCGAGCTCGACCGCGCTCCCGCGACCCTCGCCCGAATCGAGGTCCGCCATCGGGAGAGTGGCGCTCCGTACGTCCAAGTCGACGGATCGATGGCCGCTGTCGACGTGTCGATGAGCGATCGCTCCGGCTGGGCGGTCTGTCTCGTCGGCGCACCGGGGACGATGGCATCGGGCACCGTCGGCGTCGACCTCGAGGTTGTCGAGCCCCGCAGCGCGCGATTCGTCGCCGACTACTTCACACCGAACGAGCGGACGTACGTCGGTGACCTGCCAGCCGATCGACGCGACGAAGCTGCGAACCTCATCTGGTCGGCCAAGGAGGCCGCGCTGAAGGTTCAGCAGGTGGGGCTCCGCGTCGATACCCGGACCGTCGACGTCGACCTGCACGACGAGGCCCGGGTGGATGGATGGTCGGCGATGACCGTGAAGGGACGCAACGGGCCGATGCCCGGCTGGTGGAGGCGATCGGGAGTGTTCCTCCTCACCATCGCGTTCGTCGAGCCCGCCGACCCGCCGAGGCTCCTCCCGACCAGCAGCGACCTCGACACGGCGATCCCACGCCACTCGTGGGTGCAGTCGCCGATCTGCTGACCGCTCACCGCTGGCGGGCGATCCCCCGTTCGAGCGCATCGATCACGTACGGCCGCAACTCGGCAGCAGCGATGATCCGATCGACCGAGCCGACGCGCAGCGCTCGCTCGATCGTGTGGATCGCGTCGAACTCGTCGGCGACCTCTCCCAGCTTCTCCGATCGCACCTGGGCGGTCACGGTGGCCAGGACAGCCCGCAGCTTCGTGGCCTCGGCACTCTCGGCCCCCGCCAACGCCTCGCGCACCTCACGGACTCGGTGGTCGGCCTCGGTGCGCTGCTTCACGTCACGGGCGAACACCGTCGCTGCGGCGGGTGCGCCGCCGATCACCGACGCGTACGACCCTTCGACCGCAGCGATCTCCATCGACTCGTTGAGCGCCTTCGAGAACACGACGAACGCACCGCCGTGATAGCGCGACACCACGACGAACACGATGGGTCCGTCGAAGTTGGTCACCGCACGCCCGATCTCGGCCCCGTATTCGAGTTGCCGGCGGCGCATCGACTCGGGCGACCCGTCAAAGCCTGACAGGTTCGCGAGCACGACCAGCGGTCGGTTGCCGCTCGCCGCGTTGATCGCACGAGCCGTCTTGCGCGACGCATGGGGGAACAGGGTGCCCGATGTCCAGGTCGGCGGGCCATCGGCGGGCACGAACCCCTTGCGCCCGACGGTGTGCGACTCCAACCCGAGCAGACAGACCGGGATCCCACCGACGGTGGAATCCCAGACGATCGACGTGTCGCCATCGCGCAGGTCCTTCCACCGTTCGAGCGGCTCGACGTCAGTGTCGGTCACTGCCCGCATCACCGACCGCATGTCGAAGGGCTGTTTGCGTTCGGGGTTCAGCTCGGCCGAGAACACGTCGCCGACGGTGGTGAACGGTGATGCGGTGAGTTCGGCATGGGGGCTGGAGCAGACGTCGCGTTCGACGGGATCGATGGTCGGACGGCGTCTCGGGAATCGCTCACCGGGAACGACGTAGGTCAGTTCGTAGTGACGGAGCAGCAGCGCACACGCCTCGGGAAACGAGGCCGCCCAGTAGTGAGCCTGACCGTTGGGCCCCATCACCCGGTGGTACCCACCGATGCCGAAGTTGTCGTCGGCGCTGACGGCGCCGGAGAAATCGAGCGCCTGCTTGCCGGTGAGGACCATCGCCGACGACGGCGTCATCACCAGGATGCCCTTCGTGTGGGTAAGCATGGTGGCCTCGGCGTTCCAATACGGCTGGCCTCCGACGTTGATCCCCGTGACGACGATGTTGACCTCACCGCCGGCCTGGGTGAACTCGATCAGCCGACGCAGGGTCAACGCGATCCAGTCCATGTTCTCGGTGCCCGAGTCCATGGCGATGAGCGCCCCGCTGGAGACCGCGAACCATTCGATCGGCACCCGGTGTTCCAATGCGTATGCAAGTGCCGCGTTGATCCGTCGACACTCCGGCTCCGCGAGGTTGCCGAGGCCCTGAGTCGGATCCGACAGGATCGCCACTCGCTCGATGCCCTCGGGCACGACCGTCGTGTGGTTTGTGAGGAGTCCGACGACGACGTGCGCGATGTTGGTTCCCGGCTTGCGCTGCACAGGCACGAGACGGTCGTCGGCGTCGAGGTCGAGTTCGGTGAACGAATCGGCCGGCAGCCCATCGCCGGGCGTTCGCTCGGTGAACAGGCGCACGATCTCGTGCGGGTACGGCGAGCCGAATCGAGCAGCGGTGAGGATCTTCTGCTGGTAGGTAGTGAGTGGCCGGACCGCCTGGTCGCCGGCGCGGCCTCTGCGGACAAGGAGCTGGTGTCCGGCCTGTTCGATGTGCAGCACAGCAGCGCGGTGCCCACCGGACGATGGGTCGAGTAGTCGGACCTTGAGCACCAGCTTCTCCAGGCCGGCCCGTCCCGCCATCGGCGCGAATCGGCGCGCGAGCCGCAAGGTCTCCTCGCTCGACAGCGTCCACGGCGCACGTACATCGAGAACGAGTCGGTTGGCCAGCGGCCGATCGCGAACGGCGTATCGGGCGAGCTCGGAGCGCATTGCGGCGAG